>JAUVPY010000065.1 GCA_030598425.1 Anaerolineae bacterium | reverse complement strand
GGTTCGGGGGAGGGCGTCAAGGTAGGCTCTGCTGCATGGACGCTGCGTATGCCTGCCTCTCTCTTTTCTTGGGGCGTTGTCCCTGATACTGCTGTTATCGCCGTTGGGTGGGGACCTAGCTGGCACGCTGTTAGCATCGTGCTAAGAATGATCAAGACAGGAATCAGTGAATCAGTGAATCGGCGGATCAGGGAGAATGATGGGACATAATGAGTCTTCATCTATGTGCCTCCTGTAGCTAGTCAGCAAAACGGTTGATTTTGTTACCCGACAAGGGATTTAGGCAAAGCTAAAAATTAGACAGGATTAACAAGATAGGACTGGCTTTTTGCGAAGTAACCGTCAAACATAAAACAAAATCCTGTAAATCTTGTAAATCCTGTCGGAAATCTCGATAATTTAGGCGCTCCTAAATGCTCTGTCGGGTTACTGAAACGGTTGATCAACAATCCTGAATGTGGTATACTGGCTCTATTCAGAAAGAAATAGGATAGCCTCTATGGATGAAGCAATCTATACTTATGATGAAGATGGTGACATTCTCTACATTGCCTTCGCACCCGGCGAGAAGGGTACCGGAATCGAACTCAATGACCACATCTTACTGCGCTTGAACAAGTCCGAAGGCCGGGCAATTGGGTTGACGGTGTTTGACTATTCCGTATTGGTCCAGCCCACGGAACTTGGACCACGTAGTTTTCCTCTCGCCGGCCTGAACGAACTCTCGGACGAGTTGCGCCAGCTTGTGTTAGAAGTTATCACCAAGGCACCCGTGAATGAGGTTCTTTCTCTGTCGGCCTACACTCCCTCCCTAGTCGAAACGATCCCCATTGGCTCTGTGCGCGTTCAGGCTCATCTTCTAAACACTACGCTGGCAGAAGTTGCTTGACCGGATGCGCTCGGGCCGAAGTGCTGTGCCCCAGAGAATTCCGATGGAATATGCGAAGCACTTTGGAAGTGCGTCGTTCGTTTTTTACCTTAGGCGAGCTAGCTATTGGCATGTTTTTTTCCCACTGCCATATTCTCAACTCGACATCTCTGAGATCGTCACACTCCTTGACTTGCCCGCGTGTTTTGTCGCATATCCTGCGCAAGACCTTCAAATAGTTTGGATATATCTTCTGGATAGCTCTGAACTCCTATTTAGCAAAACCCGCCATTTTGAACCTCCTTACGGCGAAAAACCTGTTCTCGTAGGCTTGAAGCCGAAACCCTCTCACTCTGTGACCTCTATCGTAACACGATTCCCTTGCAATTCATTACCCTCGGCGTCTTCACCTACTACTGTGAAGACGTGCGTCCCGACGGTCATAGACCACAAGACCTGATAAGGAGGGTGGGCCAGCGTTGCCAGCGGACGCCCGTCGGCCAGCAGTGTCACCTGATTTAAGACTACACCGTCAGCCGGGCGGACGGTCACAGCGACCTGCTGCATTGCTTCTGGAATCTCCTGCGAAAGGAGGTAGCGGCTTCCCTGATCCGGGCTGGTCAGGATAAGTTGGAAGGTTGGATGGTTGGATGGTTGGGAGATTGGATGACCGGGTGATTTTGCAGAACTGACCGCGCCAAGCTTCCAGCCTTTCAGCCTTCCAATTTTCCAATCTTCCATCCTTCCGCCATCCACCGTCAGCGATTGGCTATCAGTCGCCAGCTCGCCAGGGCACAAGGGCGAATACATTTTAGGCGGTTGGGGGATGCCTTGCTTGAGAACCCAGTCCTGCGCTTCGGCAGGGTAAAGGGTATAGAGTTTCTGGGTCGTGTACTGCGGCGGGCACCCCGGTCCAGCCAGCAACCCGTTGCGCGTATCCAGTGTGAATAGCCAATGCCAGTCGTCAGTTCGGGTTGGCTGAGTGCCTTCGATGAACAGTTCGGTAATAGTGCGGCGACAGGCTTGGAGGGCTGGAGAGTTGGAAGATTGTAGGATTGGAAGACTGGAAGGCTGGGAAACTAGACCAACCTTCCAATCTTCCAACCTCCCAACTTTCCAGGGTAATAGCCCGCTGTCGGTGCACACCTCTAGGTGTACGATCCCCGGCGGTTCCAGAAATTCCCGCATAGGCTGGCCCCTGTGCAGCGCAACCATAACGTCGTGCCAGATCGGGGCAGCGCCCATCACGCCGCTTACGTGACGCATCGGCTCGTTGTCGGCGTTTCCGGCCCACACGCCGACGACCAGGTTGGGCGTGTAGCCCACCGTCCAGTTGTCGCGCCAGTCGGTGGTGGTGCCAGTCTTAGCCGCCGCCGGACGCGAGATGCGCAGCGGGCTTCCCTCTCCAAAGGTGGGGGTTCGGGCGAAATTGTCGCTTAGAATGTCCGTAATCAGGTAGGCCACCCGTTCGTCCATCACGCGGGCTCCGGGGGTGGCGCTCCACCGCTTCAATGCTCGTCCCTGACTATCCTCCACGTGGGTGATAGCCACCGGCTCCACGCGATAACCCCCATTTGCGAACGCGCCGTAGGCGGCTGTTAGCTCCAGGAGGCGGACCTCGCCGCCGCCCAGTGTCAGCGCTAAACCGAAACGATCCATGTCGTCGAAGGTGGTGATGCCCATCGCACGGGCCAGGTCTGTCATTGATTCGATGCCTACGTATTCCAGCACTTTGACGGCCACTAAGTTGTAGCTGGAGGCCAATGCCTGTCGTAGCAGCACCGGACCCCGCCATTGATAATCGTAATTCTGTGGGACGTAGGGGACACCTTCGCGGGTGACGAAGGCGGTTCGGACGTCCATCACCATAGTTGCTGTTGTCAGAGGACGGCGCCTTGCCTGTGCCCCAGGTGAGCCTGTCGAAGGGCTGGCCCGGATGGGGCCGAAGGCTGCGGCGTAAGTAATGGGCTTGATCGAAGATCCGGGCTGGCGCGTAGCCGTCGTAACGTTGACCGCGCCATCAATACGCGGGTCAAAATAGTCCGGGCTGCCTACCATAGCCAGTACTTCGCCGGTATTGGGGTCCATCACTAGCACGGCCGCGTTACGCACATTGCGATGCGGCTGGCCAGTGCGGGTATCGGCTAACTGCCCCAGGCGGTAGCGGACGATACGCTCTGCCGTTTCTTGCGCGTCCAGGTCGAGTGTCGTGTGTACTTGCAAGCCCTGGGTGTAAATCGCTTCCAGTCCCAATTCTCTTTCGAGCTGACCGCGAACGTACATCACAAAATGAGGGGCTTCGATGGGGAAAGGTGCCGAGGCAAAGCTCAGTTTTTCAGCAGCCGCCAGATTCGCCTCTGGCAGGGAAATGTAACCGTTCTTGACCATCAGTTTCAGTACGACGTTCTGGCGAGATTTGGCGGATTCAAGATTCTCCAAGGGGTTGTAGCGGGCTGGCCACTGGGGCAGCCCAGCCAGCATAGCGCATTCAGCCAGGTCGAGTTCGGCGACGCTTTTGGCGAAGTAAGTGCGAGCGGCTGCCTCGACACCGTAAGCCAAATTGCCGTAATACGATTCGTTCAGGTAAAGGGTCAGAACCTCGTCCTTGCTGTAGTTGCGCGCCAGTCGCCAGGCCAGGATGGCCTCGCGCAACTTACGCTCCAGGCTGATGTCGGTCCGCTCCTCCGGTGAGAGGAGCAAGTTGCGGGCGAGTTGCTGGGTGATGGTGCTGCCGCCGGACAGGATCTCGCCGCCGCGCAGATTGATCCACAACGCACGGACGATAGCCCAGGCGTCTACGCCGGGATTGTGATAGAAGCTGGCGTCTTCGGTGGCGATGGTGGCGTTGACACAGGCTGATGGTATCTCATCCAGCGTGGTGGGAGTGTGCGCACCCCGGTGGGGATCAAGGATTTCGTACAGCAGTCGTCCGTGTCGGTCGAAGATGCGCGTCGAAGGGGCGGCAGCTCGCTCATACAGCCGGTCGGGCGACGGCAGATCCACCACCAGCCAACGGGCTAAGCCAAAGACGGTCAGTACCATCAATATGATGAGCGTGATGCAGATACGAGCCAGCCATGTCCAACCGACGCAATGCCGAAACAACGTCATCAATCGTACTCTCCCGGTTCACCGTGGCAATCTGAAATATCAAGATTGAACGGCTTCATCGCTTGAATTATATCATAAATGGCGGTGAGCGCGACAGACAGCCCGCTGTCTTGTGGCTGGTGGCCAGGCAACGCTCAAACCGTCGCCCTACCGTCGCTGAAACCAACTCCAAGGGGGGCATCCCAATTACGAGTTAACATAATGAGTAAAGAATGTCCATCTGTATAGCAGGCCGGCACCGTGGTTTGATGGTTCCTCTGAGAACCCACCAAAGATGGATTTCCCTCGGCTCTGAATCAGGGCAATTGCATTTGAAAAACACATAAAGTGCAGCGCACCTTGCTGCGTCACAAACATCTGATGGACGTTGGAAATGCTGCCTGGAAAACGTAAAGGCGTGAATTCGAAGGTGTGTTGCACTTGATCCCGGCCAAATGCGTTTGCTCTGGGCTCTGAATTGATATTCATGCGAGAATTTGCTATAATATAATTGGGCATCCGCTCTCACCTGACCTGATCATCTGCTTACATACCTCGATTGCTTCGGTGTTTGCGATAGAATTCGGCTCGGCCGATTCAGAGATGGCACTATGGCCTCTGACACTGTACATAGTCTCGGTGACGTAATACTAGATCGTTATGAGTTGGTCCGGCTGCTGGGCAGCGGTGGCTGGGGACGAGTGTACCTGGCGAACGACCCCATGTTGGACCGCCCTGTTGCGATCAAACAACTCCTCCCGCGCCTGGCGGCTGACCCGGCTGCCGTCAGCCGCTTTCTGCGCGAAGCCAAGGTCATAGCCGAAGCCAGCCGCGGCGAGCCACACGTAGTCACGATCCACGACGTAGTCGAGAGAGATGGGCAGCACTATATGGTGATGGAGTATGCCGACGCCGGCACACTGGCCCAAGTTCTGCAGTTGGAGGGCACCCTATCACCTTACGAGGCACTGTCATTCTCGATTGATGTTTGCAGGGGGCTGCGTGCAGTTCACAACAAGGGCGTCGTCCACCGGGACGTGAAACCGGCTAATGTGATGTTCTTCTCTCGCTCTGATGCCCTGCCCCGGGCCAAGATCGGTGACTTTGGCATTGCTTTGGCTCCCCAAGATGAGCGGCTGACGCCTGTCGACAACGTAGTCGGCACCCTTATTTATCTGTCGCCTGAACAGGCATCCAGTTCCCCTGTCATCACCCCCTCCGCCGATCTTTATTCACTGGGGGCGGTACTCTATGAGATGATGAGCGGTGAGTTGCAAGAGCCTCTCTTTATCAATCCGATTTTTGCTAACTCGGATAGCAGTGAAGTATATCAACAGCTAACCATGTTTCCTGATCCGGTGCGGCCGCTTCTCATCAAGGCGCTCCAACGCAAACCTGAGAATCGGTTTCAGGACGCCGACGAGATGCTGCAAGCGCTTCAAAGGGCACGTAGCCGCCTGACGGTTTCATTCACCACCCAATCGTTTGAGCCAATCGTATTCGAAGAGCCTCAGCCGGCGCCGAAGCCTAAATCTGGATTTCCAGCCCGTTTGCTCGCGGTTGCCGCGATCATGTTCGTCCTTCTAGTTATGGGTGCAATGATCACGTTTGGGTTGGTCTCTGGATCGACCCAATCTGCCCCTGAACCGACGACTGCTCCACTTGCCGTGAATCCTACGCCGACTCATACCCTGACGCCTGCCCCTACCGCTACCTCAACACTGTCACCAACGGCTACACCCACGCCTCAGCCATCTCCAAGTCCTGTACCTTCTCCATCGCCGTCTGCCGATGAAGGTCTTGCCCTGCCAACACGGGTCACAGGCCAGCCTGATCTTACTTTGGTGTTCCGCGATACCGAAATCGGTACTGTGGAAGTGGGGGATTCCTCGACTCATTCCGTCACCTATCTGGAGGGTAGCTACCTGTGGGGCGAAGTCGTCGCTCAAATCGGGAATGCTATCTTCGGGATTGATCGTGATTCGTCTGATGGCAACGACCAGGCTCAAGGTCTGCCGTCTTATCTGCGACTCAATATAGAATTCTCGGGTGCTCTGAAAAACGCAATTAGAGTGCAAGATAGGGGCAGCGAAGACTTCAAGCCTGAGACCGGAGAGTTCTGGGTTGGTCGATTTCGGTGTGGGAGCGCTCTCTCCGCCGAAAGCTCGCCGTACAGTATTACTGTCGAGTTGCTGGAAGATGGTCAGGAAATTGCGAGAGAGCGCTATGTGATTGGCGTGCGCACTAACCCCAATTGTAAAGATGGGGCGCCGGATGATGGCCCAAGTCCTCCTCCTACGGGCCGAGACTAGGCGCTGGTTTTTCTGGCGAAATAGGTCATAATGGACTAAGTCTTTTGCGGCAGTGGAAAGGGTAGACTCATGGGCGAGCTGACCATCCGGTTTCTGGGCACCAGCGCGAGACATCCTCTACCGCGATGGGGATGCGATTGCCCCCAATGCAGCCATGCCAGGACCGATCCCGGGGGTGTGAGATCCCGCCCATCTATTCTCGTTAACCAGCGGGTGTTGGTTGACCCTGGTCCTGACATCTACAGACAGCTTGCCGTTCTACCTCCCGAAGAGTTGACCGCCATCCGCGATATTGTCATCACGCACCCGCACGCCGATCATTATCTGGGCCTCGATGATTTGGCTCAGTTGCGTCAGATGCTGAACCTCGAGCAGTTGCCTGTATGGGCTCAATTCGATAGTTGGACTTTAATTCTCGTCACCTTTAACTATCTCGTCTCACACGAACTGGACCCTGGACAGGGAACAGAACGCCCCTACGTTCGACGCGACATGACGCTGGGCCAGTCTTTCGAACCCTACGAAGGGCTTTCATTCACGCCCTTCGATACGTTCCACACCAATACCTTCACCACGGCTGGACTGGTCATCGAGCAAAATGACCTCCGGGTTGTCTATGCGCCAACCTCTTACGACAGCGCTTTTTGGGGGGTGACGGAGTCTGACTTGCTCATCCTCGACGGGACTTTTCTAAACGGAGATCAGAGTTCAAATCAGCCTGAATCGGGCGAGGAGTATGGTCGTCATTTGCCGATTGTCGAAGGGGTTCGCTTCGCCCAGGCCACTCGTGCGCAACGGACTCTTTTTACTCACATCGGACACATCCAAGTGGCACCAGAGGAGTTACGAACATACCTTCCAGATGACGCGTTCGATGTAGCCTCCGATGGTCAGGTGGTCGAACTCCCAGCTTAAGTATTTGATGGAGAAATAGTTATGGCTCAAGTCTATCGGACGGATTTGTTACAAGATGCGCTGGCTGACCTGTGTGATTCGTTAGATGGCGTACGGGCTGCCGTCATTGTAAGTATCGAAGGCTTTGTGGTCGCTTCGCACCCGCCTGGCGGAGAGTCATTTGCGGATGATGACTCGGCAAATAGCTCACAGGTGGCTGCTATGGCTGCCACGCTAGTGGCCTTGGCTGAACGCACCTTGTCTCGGTTGGACCAGGGTGATATTGAGCGAATGCTCGTCGAGGGGCGTTACGGGGTTATGATAGTTATTCCGGTCAGCAACGACGCGGCCATAGCAGTTTTGCTCGAAAAGGGATCAAAGCTGGGGGTTGCTCTGTATTCTGGTCAGTTTGCCGCCCAGCGGATCCGGAATATCCTTGAAGGCAGTTTGGTTGTCTAACTGAGACCTATTCTATCCCGGCCAGTTCGCGCCCGACCTGAATGAGAGCATCTACTGCCTCCTCATCGGGCCCTTCTGCGTAGACACGCAGCACAGGTTCGGTGCCGCTGGGTCGGATGAGTAACCAACTGTCGTCGGCCAGACGGTATTTCACGCCATCGCGGGTGTCCACCTGGCGTACCGTCTGCTGATTTAAGTGGGCGGGTGCGCCATCGGTGAGACGTTTTACCATCTCGTGCTTGGCCACGGGGTGGCTTAGGCGCAGGTCGCGCCGGGCGTAGCAGGTTGGTCCGACAGATGCTTGCAGGTCGGCGACCAGTTCGTGTAGCGGCGCATCGGCCTCGGCCATAATCTCCATCAGTAGCAACCCCATCAAGATCCCGTCCCCTTCCGGGATGTGCCCTTTGATGCTTAACCCACCCGATTCCTCGCCACCTATAAGCACGTCCTCCTTGAGCATCAATTCGCCGATATGGTTGAAGCCAACTGGTGTTTCGTGGAGCGGCAACTTGTATTTGGCGGCTAGCCGATCTACCATCAGGGTGGTGGAAACCGTTTTGACCACGGTTCCGGTCCAACCTCGCTTCTCGACAAGATAGCGCAGAGCTAGCGCGAAGATGTGATGCGGGTCTACGAAATTGCCCGATGCGTCTACCGCGCCAATGCGATCGGCATCGCCGTCGGTAGCCAAACCGACATCAGCTTGGTCGGCTTGTACGGCCGCAACCAGGGCCGAAAGGTAGTGGCCGATTGGCTCAGGGTGAATCCCACCAAAACCGGGGTTCATCTCGCCCCGGATCTCACGGATATAGGTACGAGTGCGAGATAAGAACTCGCAGAAGCAGCCGCGTCCAGAGCCATACATTGGGTCGGCCACCACGCGCATTTCGCCGCCAGAGATAACATCCACGTCGAGCAATTGCCCGAGGTGCTCGTAGTAGGCCCAAGCCGGGTCGAAGGGACGAATAAGGCCACGGTCCACGGCTTTTTGGTAATCAATCATATTCGGGCCACGGGCCTGTTCCTGATTCTGCTCCAGGAAACGCTCAACCATATGCCCTTGTTGGGCTGAAGCTGAACCTCCAGCAGCGGATTTGAGCTTGACACCGTTATATCGCGGTGCGTTATGACTGGCAGTGATCATCACACCTACTGCGGCCTTTTTGTGGACGACATTGTAGGAGATAGAGGGTGTCGGAGCATCGGCCCGAGTCAGCCACGCGGTGATGCCGTTGCCTGCCAGCACCCGGGCCACCTCTTTCGCGTAACGGTCGGATAAGAAGCGAGTGTCGAAGCCAACGACAACCTCTGGCTCGTCTGTATTTGCTTGGTCCAGCACGTGGTCAGCGATGGCCTGGGCCACCAACTGCAGGTTGGCAAAGGTGAAGGTGTCACTGATAACGGCACGCCAACCATCTGTACCAAATCTGATCGTCATTGCGTTGCGCTCCTGGTT
>JAUVPY010000404.1 GCA_030598425.1 Anaerolineae bacterium | reverse complement strand
TGGGGGCCGGCACTGTGGCCCCGGACGTGCTGCCTGATGCAAGGAGTGAGCAGTAGACAGGGAGCAAGATGTTAGACGGAGGTATCAGGCAATCACAAGGCCAGGGAATCGATAAAGTAGCGAAACAGGGAACCAGGAAACCCATCGTCCGAATTCCCGATCTCCGCCGACTGCCTGCTATTCACCGCAT
Source organism: Anaerolineae bacterium (assembly GCA_030598425.1). Taxonomy (GTDB): domain Bacteria; phylum Chloroflexota; class Anaerolineae; order 4572-78; family NAK82; genus JAUVPY01. Next base: position 3,415 of record JAUVPY010000404.1, on the reverse strand, counting down.
ACCGTTCTCTACTGTCTACCTTCTACTCCTCGTCCTGATCGTGGTTGCCTCTGGTTGGTGGCGGGCGGCCAATCTGGATGCCTTCGGTGTCTCCAACGATGAGGGCACACACTTGATGTGGGCCAAGCTGGCCGACGAGGGGTACCCTCTTTATAGCCAAACACGGGCGGTGCAGGGGCCATTCTTCATCGGGCTTATCCAGCTATCGTTCAAGTTGATGGGCACGCGTGTTGCCTCAGGCCGTTGGATGGAGATTGGCCTGGGCTTGATAACACTGCTCGGCATAGGGTTGCTGGCACGTCGGCTTCGAGGATGGATGGCAGCCTGGGTTGCAGCGGTGACGCTCTCTATCGCTCCGCTTTTCTTTACGTTTTCGCGCATTGTACGCGGCGACGTAGCCGCGTCGGCCTTTTTGGTGCTGGCGTTGTTGAGTGGCTTTGCGTTTTGGAGGACAGGGCGGCGTGTTTGGCTGGCATCGTCGGGAGTGCTTATCGGGGCCAGCCTGCTGGTGAAGGCCATCAGCCCCCTGGCGTTCACGTTGATCTTGCTGCTGATCCTATGGCGGCGGTTGGGCATGATACACGGGACGCACCCGGAATCGGGGAATTGGGAGGGAAAATCGACAGCGGAATCCCGCGTCTCCCTCATCTCATCCTTCCCTGTTTCTGACCTGATCCGCGATGTGCTGATATTCGGGCTGGGCCTAATCCTCCCAATCGCGCTTAGCTTCGCGATTTACGACCCGACCAGCCTTCTTGATACGTTGGTTACCTTCCGTTTAGATCTTAGGGCTGCCAGCCCGTGGAATCCAGCAGCCAACCTCGCCGAGATTGGTGCGTTTCTGGAGCGTAATGCGGCACTGGCAGCACTCGCCGCCTACGGTTGGCTCTCACTGCTTCTTACCAGCGTACTGTTACCGAACCCAGGCCTACAGCTAGACACTTGGGGACTGGCTAGGCGGTGGTATGGCGAAGCGGCCATAATGGCCGTTTGGCTGGGGGTCACCTTCTTAACATTAATAAGCCACACGCCGCTCTTTACCCATCACCTCATCAGCCTGCTGCTGCCCATGGCTGTGCTGGCTGGAGTGGCAGTCGCTGATGCAGTTCGAGGTCTGAGGTCATGGCAGTCCGAGGACACGCTGAGGCGAACATGGGGACTGACCGGCTTGGTGCTGATCGGGTTTTACCTGGTCAGCTTGCCTGCGTGGCTAGCTGTCGACCAACGTGCGCGAGCTGAAACGACCGGCGGGCGTGAGATGGATGCCATTGAGTTGCTGCGCACCGTCACGGCCCCTGGCGATTTCGTCATTAGTGATAATCAGATGTTGCCGTTTATGGCCAACCGTCTATCACCACCGCCGTTAGGCGACATCGCTCTAGTTGCTATTCAAAGCGGGCGACAGACAACCGAGCAGCTCATTGACCTGTCGCAAGCTTACCAGGTAGAGGCAGTCGCTACCTGGAGTCACCGTCTCCCTTGGCTGCCCGATTATCTGGAATGGGTGGAAGAGAACTACCTGATACGGCACGTGTGGGATGACCAACACATCCTCTACTTCGGGCGGCGCATATCGGAGGGCCAGGTACCGAACCGGGTCGACGCACAGGTGGGTGATTCGATTGAGTTGCTTGGTTATTATGTAGAGAGCAACGACCAGGAGTCAGACAGCGAAGGGCAAGTAGTTGAGGCCGGCCGTGTATTGAACGTGACACTCTACTGGCGAGCAAAGGCGGCATTGGAGAAAGACTACACTGTATTTGTACAACTGATTGGCCCGGACGGACGGCTGATCGCCCAGCACGACGGGCAGCCGGTGCACGGCTATCTGCCAACCGGTGATTGGTCACCGGACGGGGTGATCCCTGACCGTCACCGCCTGTCGCTGCCTGATGACCCACCCCCCGGTCGCTACCGACTTATCGCGGGGATGTATATCCTGGAAACACTAGAACGATTGCCAGTGCACGTGACACATCCACAAGGTACCGACGACCATGTGACGTTGACCCAGTTGGAGATCGAAGATCAAGGATTAGAGTTTCGAGATTAGAGATCAGATGTCGAGCCACGGCTAGAGCCAAGCCCTTCTGATCGCATTCATCGAACTGGATCGCCGAAATTGACGACTGACATATCGCTGGATGAAGAGATAACAAAATACCCTCCAGGGAGCACCCTCGCTGTCGAGCACTCACGTGGTGATGTCAGCTCGCAGCGCCGCTGGCTGAGCTGGGCAATTCCGTTGGGCGTTTTCCTGTTGGCGCTGATACCACGTCTGCTGGGCCTGAATGTGTTCCTCACCGCCGACGAAGACGACCAACTCCGCTTTGCGTCCGGGTTTCTCGTCGCCGTGCTGGACGGAAACTGGAAGCAAGCGGTTCTCCTCGGCTATCCTGGTGTGCCAACTATGGCTCTCGGCGGTCTGGGCCTATGGCTGCGCTATTTGCTGCACCAGTGGGGATGGGCTCCCCTGCCGGGGGCCGGACCAGATCTAGCTACGACGTTGGCCCACGTCACAGACTATCCATTGGCCTATATCCGAGCTGCCCGCCTGCCGATGGTCGTGGCAGCGTCACTGGCCATACTGGGGATATACCTACTGCTGCGCCGTCTTGTGGGCAGGCGGATCGCCTTGGTCGCCGCTCTCTTGATTGCCTTTGAACCCTTCTTGATGGCAAACTCACGCATCCTCCATGTGGATGCACCACTAGCGTACTTCATGTTCTTGTCCTTCTTAGCCTTCCTCCTTTACCTGAAGGAAGCACGTTGGCAGTGGCTAATTCTCTCAGGGCTGACCGGTGCTCTGGCGACACTCAGCAAGACACCGGGGGCGATTCTTGGCCCTATCCTGGTCATCGCCGGTTTGATCTATGCCCTACACCCGGCGGATGGCACGCTAATGGGGTCAGAGGATCACGACGCTCGGCCAAACGGTCCAGGTCGTGTAGCGTCTGCAAGGTGGCGCCGGTTCGTGATAGCGCTAGTTATATGGGGTGTGGTGGCGGTCTTAGCCTTCTACGCACTGTGGCCTTCCATGTGGGTAAACCCTGGCCGTGCCCTCCGCTTGCTCACTGACAACGTTCGCATCGCCGTTAATACAACGCATCCATCCAGTGGTGTGTTCTGGGGGCCCACCAGATCTGACCAAAATCCTCTGTACTATCTCATCAGCATACCCTTTCATCTAACTCCGCTGACGACGATTGGCCTACTGGCCGGCATCGTCGCCACCTGGCGGCTGCGTCGCTATCGTGTATTGTTGCTCGCCCTTTGGGCTTACGCCATCATCTTTATCGCCCCAGTTTCCATTGTCGGGCGGCGCGGCGACCGCTATGCTTTGCCCGTTTACTTAGCTCTTGACTTGTTGGCTGCGGTAGCCCTGGTCTGGGTTGTCAATGGGCTGGCATCCGTT
>JAUVPY010000224.1 GCA_030598425.1 Anaerolineae bacterium | reverse complement strand
CTGGCGCTGTTCACACTGGAATGGTGCGGGGTAGATGATGAGTACTTTGATTGAGAATCCCAAGTGCAACGCACCCACTTCGCGAGGTGCGTTGCACTTGGGACGCCGGGCTAGCCCTCAAAGTCCTGAACGGACATGATCTGGCCCGAAGCAGCCGACGCTTCAGCAGCCAAGCAGGCCTGGGTAGCCGCCAGAGACTCTTCCGGCGTGATAACGGTGGGAGGTTTGTTGTTCTGAACGCAATCCACGAAATAACCGAGCTCATCGGCTAGAGCCCCTTTGCGTACGCCAGGCTCGACCTCATACCAGTAGGTCGTGTCAGGCGTATACGCACCCTCCTGGCCGATAACCGAAATGCCAGGATACGTCTCCTGAATGTGGATCGACCCTTCCGTGCCGACGACCTCCATCCGTTCGTCGGGGAAGTAGGGCACCTTGTCAGGCATAAACCATACGTTTTCGCAGACCCCGATGGCGCCCGAATCAAAGCGATACATGGTCCAGCCGATGTCCGGATACTTGTACCCACGTACGTCAAGCGTCTGAGCATAGACAGTCTCTATCTTGGCCCCTGTGTACCACAACATGATATCGGTATCGTGCACCCCGTCACCGATAATGGGGCCGATCTTGGGCAGAACCGCGGTGCCGAGCGCGGCGGGAATGTTGCGCCTGGCATAAAGAGAGACGATCTTCCCAATCTTCCCGGCCTCGATCTCGCGTTTCGCGCCCGCGTAGCGGGGCTGGAAGCGCACGATGTGCCCCACCATGAAGTGCTTGTCTGTGGCTTTGGCTGCTTCTGCGATGACGCGGCAATCAGCTACGCTGGAGGCCATCGGCTTCTCGAGAAACACATGCTTCCCCGCCTCAAGGGCGGCCAACGTCGGCGCTCTGTGCTGATCCCACATAGTCGTAACACTCACGGCCTCCAGCTCGGGGTTGGCCAGCATCTCATTGTAATCAGTGTACAGGTGCTTTACGCCGAACTTTTCGCCCAGCTCCTTCAGTCTCGACTCAGTTCTGGTGCAGAGCGCGTAAAGCTCGACATTGGGGAGGCCGGCCAGGGAGTCGCCGTGATACTCCCCAAACCAGCCCAGGCCGATGATGCCGTATTTTACCTTGCTCATCTTGTACGTCCCTCCTTGGGTATTTCCTTGACCTCCAACCCATTACCCTAATGGGCGCTATGCTTTGTGCCAATCCTTCCCCGCCGCACTCTCCATAAACTCATAAACCAGGCCATGCTTGAAGATAAATACCACGCGCAGGTTCTCTGTCGCGTTGAGCGGCCCCAGAATAACCTCTTCGCCCTCAATTTCTTTGTCCAGGTCATCAACCCGGAAGGCGACGTGGGGCAACTCGCGTAGAGGCCCGGTCACCGGGCTGTCCGGTTCGTAGCGCAGGTACTCAACTTTCTGGGAACTGCCCCCCGGGCTGGTCACCCAGACCTTTGTCGCCTCCACATACATTTCGTCGGGCTGTTTTTCTGTCGTGGTTAGTCCTATGTGATCAAACTCTCTCATTTTTCGCTCCTCTTGGGGCGTCAACTGTGGTCGGATCAAGTCACCAATCCTCTTTCAGCGCATACTGATGACCACGTTGTCAGCCACCCCACCTATCATCGTGTAATTGGTTGGTGCCGTCTGGAGAATAGAACCGGGCACCAAGGTGTTCACGGGACCGTGGGCCACCAAGCGGGCAATGAAACGCTGCCAGGCGACGTTGCCCAGGATGTGTCCATCCAGCCAGAAGCTGCGTTCCCTGGCTAACAAGATCTCGGCCGGGGCAATTGTATTAGCCTTGGGCGGCACCCACGACCAATCGCCGCTGAACGAATGCAGTGCATTCTGCATAATAGTCATCGGAGTCAGTGTTACCAGACGCGCCTTGGCCTTCATGTAGGCATCAAGATCATCACCGAACTCGTGGCCCAGGCTAGACTCCCAGAAGGCGATGTGCCCACACCAACCGATGCCGCCGTAGCACACGTCCACGCCACCCGCTTCCTGCATCAAGTCATAGTAGTGTCCAATGGCATCCTTGGTCGGGAAATGGATTTGCCCTAGAGGTGGACGCAGATCTTCATCGATCAGATCGAAGAAGCTCTCAAACATAGTCTTTTGGAAGGAACCCGCCCAATCGACGGGCGCCGTGTTACCGTCCTCATCAGCGTACTCGTCCATATTAAAAGTGTGGACGTGGTGCATCGGAATGCGCATCTCATTGATCATACGAGCCGCTATGGGATACTGGGGCATAGGGCCAACCGGGAAAATGCCCACAAAATTCCGTCCCTCATCCAGAGCTTGCTTGATGCGGCGGACAATGTCGGTGGCAAAGGCACCGTAGAATTCTCCAACGTCGTCAATCACCTGGATTTTGAAGTCGGGATTGGGGTGCTGGGCGATTTCCTCTCGCGTGATACGCCGCGCCCTTTCACATGCTTCCTTGTCCCTGAAATCAATGAAATCAGCCAAAGCGTAGTCGAAAGTCATGGAGCATTTCTCCTTTCTTGAATGATTACTGATCCGAACATAACTATCTAAACTTCTTTGCGCCCTATGGAAGCCCGAATTTGTTTAGTTTCATATGTTCGGATCAGTAATACAGGAATGTTGCACCAACCTGGTTCGTCTACAATGACGTGCCAAACGCCTTTGATCGGCTGCACCTCGGTCAGGAGGACTTTTCGCTCGGAACTATCACACGAAGGAGACTACCGGGTATTGTAGCCAACATCGCCAGGAGCGGGGGAGAGTGAGGCTCCTTGTCGGGCATAAACACCATGGAACTGTGCATAAGTATAGCACATCTCAGTGGGCAGGTCAACATTTTTGGGGATTCTGCCCTAATATGTCTTGCCTCGACCTGCAATAGGCCACACCGCCTCAAGTATGCCGCGTCGTATAACATGGTAGTGGTCGTGCAAGTTAATTGTGGTACACCCGTGGTTGGGTACGATGGTCACCTTGTCCCCTGGCCTGAGGCGTGGACCATCAATCCGCTTTAGGAAACCGTGCTCCTCTGCCAGATCGGTTAGTTGCCATCCAGGCGGATCGATGACCACAGGAAGTCCAAAGTCATGGGTGAGTGCCTTCATCCCAGCGTCAGTGATGGCGTGATCATCGTCACGAGTGCTAATCACAGTAACCAGCACTGTCAACCCGTTGTCAAAGTCGACCCCCGGCAACTGACGGTATTGACTGTCCATAGAAATATACGATCCCACCTGCAACTCGGTGATGCCAGGGTAAGCACCAGTGATGAAGTAGGTACCTGTGCCACCACCGCTGACAATCCCCACCGGAATGTCTTCCTGGCGCAACAGTTCTGCGCTGTCTGTGAGGAGCTTAAGACTCTCTTCGGTCTTTGTTCTGCGCTCGTCTATATCCTCCGTGAATATGGCGTGTCCTTCATATCCCATGAGACCTTCAAAGCGCAGACCGGGCGAGGCGAGGATCTCCCTTGCCAGGTGCAGGACCGGCTGCCCAGGCGACGCTCCGCAGCGCTGCATGCCGATGTCAACCTCGATCAACGTGCGCAACCGGATGCCTTTTGCCTCGGCTGCTGCGTTCAAATTCGCCACGTTGGCCGCGTCGTCCACGGCGACCATCACTTCACTATGAGCTGCCAGATTCACCAATCGAGCGATCTTGCCGGGGCCCACGATCTGATTGGCAATCAGGACATCCTTGATGCCAGCAGCCACCATGACTTCAGCTTCGCCCAACTTGGCACAGGTGATACCGATGGCGCCGGCTTCAAGCTGCATATGGCCGAGCGTAGGCGATTTGTGCTTCTTCGAGTGCGGGCGTAGGCGCACAGGGCTGTCGCGGAAGTAATAGGCCATCCGCTTGATATTGGCCTCCACTACCTCAATGTCCAGGCACAGGGCGGGCGTGTCGATGTCTGCCACGTTCATACCAATTGAAATTGCTCGCATATTTCCTCCCTCCAAAACGCTACTCACCGAGATTAAGCCGTTAGATCATAGAATTGAAACCGGGGGTATGGAACTTGGGGGGAACATCACAAATCTCTGCAATTGTAGCACTATACCTGGGCTTGTCAATATGTGCACCCTTTGTGATGCAATTTGCAATCCTTGACCTCCTATCGGAGTTACATTAAAATACACGCCGCGTTCCACAAACTTGGGCAATCTCCTAAGCTGTGGGAAAAGACGCATCGCCTGAACGCATCAAAACTATCCACCAGACAACCTAGAAGGAGAACATCATGCGAAGGTTTGAGGGCACACGGGTCATTGTGACCGGAGGCGCCAGAGGCATTGGCAAGGCGACCGTGGCTCGCTTTGCGGCGGAGGGCGCCACGGTTGTGTTGACTGACCGGGATCGTGAAACAGCCGAGGCGGCGGCCAAGGAGATCTCCGAGGAGACAAGTTCAAGCGTCTACCCATTCATCGGCGATGTATCCGTCAAGGCAGATGACGAAGCTAGCATCCAATTCGCGCTTGAAAAGATGGGAGGGATAGACGTCCTGGTCAACAACGCCGGCGTCTATTACGAAGAGCCCATCGAAGAAATCTCCGAAGAGCACTGGGACGAAACCATTAACGTCGACCTCAAAGGCACCTTCCTGATGTGCCAGGCAGTCGTCCCTCACTTCAAGGAGAAACGATCGGGCGTCATCATCAATATGGCGTCGACCAACGGCATCGCAGGAGAGATCTACTATACACATTACAACGCGGCGAAAGGGGGAGTTGTGCTCATAACCAAGACCCTGGCGATTGAACTCGGCCCCTTTAATATTCGCGTGAATTGCGTGTGCCCCGGTTATATTGACACAGAGACCGTCCAGGCTATGGACCTGTCCGAGTTCGTACAGGACTACATCGATAACAAAATCCCACTCCGGCGCGTCGGGCAGCCTGAGGAGGTGGCATCGGTGATCGCCTTCCTGGCCTCTGACGACGCGTCGTTTGTCCACGGCGAGTCCATCTTGATTGATGGCGGCCAATTAGCAGACTAGGTAGTGTTGACATTTGAGTTAGCACCTGAGAGACAACATTAAACTCTTCGCTGGAGTCTCAGAGGATAAGGACAAAGCGTCAACACGGCCTAAACTTCCCAGCATATTGATCACCTTGAATTGGAGGAAGAAGATGTCAGATTCAACAGACCGTTCCCGTGATGCCATCCTCGACTGGGTTGAGGCTCACCGGACCGAGATCATCGGCCTTACACAGTCGCTGGTGCGATTCCCCAGCGAGAACAAGCCACCGCACGGCGAGGAGAAGGACTGCCAGATGTTCATCGCCGATTTCCTGCGCAACATCGGATGCCAGATGGACATATTCACGCCGCCCGAAGCCGAGGGGTTGACCGAGCACCCGGCATATTGGCCAAACCACGAGTATACCGACCGCCCGAACGTCGTCGGAGTATTGACTTCACG
>JAUVPY010000458.1 GCA_030598425.1 Anaerolineae bacterium | reverse complement strand
TCGGTCTTAGTGTCTGTTGGTTCGGGCGGGGGTAGAGCGACGGGTACGTCAAGCCGCTTGATACGGTCCTTTTCTGCCCGGGCGTCGCGAGCAAGTTTCGCGCTCCAACGCTCCAGTAGATCATTGAAAATCTGCTGATAATCGACCCAATCCGCGACGATCTGCTGAGGAGTGACACGCTGACCCATTAATACGTACCAGGCGGCACGTAACCGTCCAGGTCTGGGTTCCCGCTTGGCTCCATTCTGCACCGTGTCACCCCCCTGCATCATTCTGCGTCATTTGGTGCCCGTACCTCAATTTGGGGCCTCTGGCACCATGTTGTCAATATCGTAGTAAGCAAGGCGTTTCGTCACGTACTTTGAGACGTACCCGGCGGCACCGCGAGCCGGGTCGTATGCGCTGACTGTCGCCCGCCCATACCAGTCAAACCATGTTTTCCAAACCAGTTGGCACGGCAGAGCCGTTGATGGATGTGGTACTCCCGCCACCCCGAGATCGGGCTGCGGCGTAGACGTACGCATAAGGGAGTGCAGGTGCAATCTTCCAAACGTTCCGTACTCGTAGCCACAGAAGTAGCCGACGCTCCCTCCATACGTGAGCCCACGTAATTGCCCAACGAAACGAAGAAAGGCTTTTCGGGCAGAGGCTTCAGAGCGTGGTTCGGCGAACGTGAGGGTGGCGAAGTGGTCCCAGTGAAAGGACGACAGCCAATCGGCCCAAGCGAGTCGGATGGAGTCTTGAGCGGGCACATTTGAACTCCTTGCGGCTCCATTCGTGGACGTAACGCGGGCTACAAGGATATGCCCGCGTTGGAGCCGTTTACCGCAGACATCCTCAGTACTGCTACATCACCACCGCACGCCAGCCAGGAAGCTCTGCGTGCGGTGCGTCGTGGTCGTACACCGTAAAACCGACCCAACGACGAACATCCTTCCACCACTGTCGATACTCTGGTGCTACCTGCGAATCCCACGCCAACCCGAATTGGTGCGCCGAGTCACCCGGCGCGTTGGCTGGGTATGGTTGTGAGGGGCTGGGAAAGCGCCCCTGTTGAACCGCCCGTACGTAGCGTTCATACAACACCTGTTGCTCATTCCAGTTGCGGCGAACCGACGCTACCCTGGGTGTGACTCCGAAGTGCTGCGCAATTGCGTGAGCGTACTCCGCGTAGGGCCGTAGCTGACTGTGTAAACCGCGGAGCGCAATCATCAGCGCGCTACACGCTCATGCCAGATGAACCCGATGCGCATTGTCTCGTTGAGCGCGTTGGGTTGGAGCGAGACGCCTTGCTGTAGGCCCGTGAGGGGGTTCTCGCCAACCAGCCAGTTAATCGGCACCATAATCACGCTGAACTGCAAGACGTACAGCGAAAGGATGGCACGGTAAGCCCCATCTGGCGGTGAGTCGTTCTTCTCGGCAATCTGAACTGCCGGCAGCCCTGGGTGCGTTTGATCGCGCCAATTGGTTGGTCCGAAGCTGGTGGGTGCCGGAAGGCCAACCGAGGGGCCTATGTGGATCAGTTGACCGTTCACGTTGCCGGTAATGATCAGGTGCGTGATAAGCGCCGTGGCACCCTGAGCCGAACCCTGTTGCGGTATCGAGAACTCACACCGCGACATGTTCGCAGCACCACCAGCGGTGACGTGTGCCTGTCCGATGGCGGCTGCACCATACACGTCATCCGACAAGTCGGCTACCGTGACGGTCGGTACGACCACCTCGTCAATGGACAACCCCAGCTTGCCGGTGAGAGCGAAGGCGTTGGTGATTGCCGACGACGCTCCCATTCCGGTGATCGGCAGGGGCGACATTAGACGGGCGTAATCCTAACCACGGTGCGGACGGTCGTACCCGCACCACTGATGTCAGTGATGGTGACGCCGAGCCGCTCCCCGGCTGCAGCAACATCGCTGATCTCGAAGTGGTCGGGGTACACGATGGGATTCGCCAGCGCCAACCCGTCTACCACCTCGTTTTGTAGGAGCACATCGGAGCCGGAGAACACCGACGCCTGCGCTACACTGTCCGCGATGGCGAGACACGCAATCTCGACCATAGCGTTGAAGGGCAGGTACTCGTACTGTGAGCCCTGCAGCGGATTGGCGGTTGCGTTCGCGCCAAGTACGGTTGTACGTCTAATGGTTGGCACTTCAGTCCTCCTTTAAATCCCAGATGTATGGTTCCTCGTCGAGCAGTCCGTAGCGCTGTTCGCTGCCGACCTTCCCCACGTCGCAGATGACGGCACCCACGCGAGCGATCGCGCACGCGAGCTGAATGAGCTGTGCGCTGGTCAACTTCAAGGGATCGGCGCTCAAACCGGGCATGGCACGATTATTACCGCCGACGATGCCCCCTCCCAGCGGGCAACTCACTTGTTACAGCACTTCTTCCGTATCGTAATACGACTGAACCGAGCGGTGGCCCGCTTCAGTGATTCGATACGACCGATAGCCTTCGATGCCGCACGCGGGTTAAGCGGGTTACGTTTGCGATTTTTCACCCAGCGGGAACCAGCCGGCACGAACGTCCCGTCTTTCAGGAAGTAGTCGCTCTCGTTGACGTGGTATCCAGCCGGGGAACCGATCTGACCCCCTTGCGGTGGCGCTGCCGGATACTGCTGTTGCTGCTGGACGGGAGCCATGCCTAGGCCCGGTCCCGGTGGCGCTGGATACGACGGTGGAAACGTCATCGGGGGCTGCATGGGGAATGAGGGGGCTGGCTGCCTTCCTGACGGCATCAGCTTAGAGACGGCACCCGCAGCCCACCCGATAGGTCCGGGGAGCACCTTGGCGATGCCAGCCACCTTCCCGATGGCCTTGCCGATGAATCCGAAGAGGCCAGGATCACCCACGCCTGGCATAGCGCGGCCGCTGGCTCGTGCTTGGGCTACTTTGACCGTGAGACTCATTTCTTCTCCTCGAGTATTGGTGGCGATTCTACCAGGCCGAAGCCGCGCATATTGGCAACGCGTCGGCGCAGCTCGGTCTTAGTGTCTGTTGGTTCGGGCGGGGGTAGAGCGACGGGTACGTCAAGCCGCTTGATACGGTCCTTTTCTGCCCGGGCGTCGCGAGCAAGTTTCGCGCTCCAACGCTCCAGTAGATCATTGA
>JAUVPY010000200.1 GCA_030598425.1 Anaerolineae bacterium | reverse complement strand
GCGGGCCGCTTCGGCTTGGGCCAGCTCGGGCGTGTACCCGGTGGCAACCTCGGCAAAGCCTCTCACCCGCTCCTCTATGGGCAATTCGGGCATAGGCACGCGTGGGGTGATCTGGATTTCGCCGCGCTGCATCCGCTCGTCCAGTTCCGCCTGGGTCAGCTGCACCACCGGCAGCTCCGGGCGGGGTTTTGGCTCAAGTTCCTCGCCGCGCAGGTAGCGGTGGATCGACTCGGCGCACTTGTGACCACTGTCCACCGCTTCGATGACGAAGGAAGTACCGCTCACGCTGTCGCCAGCGGCGAAGACCCCCGGCCGGGTGGCGGCAAAGGTGTTCGGGTTGATGGCAATAGTCCGGCGGCGGGTCATCCCTACCCCCGCGTCGTCGGGGATGAAGGCCAGACCGGCACGTTGGCCCACGGAGAAGATAACCGCATCCGCAGGCAGCACGTGCTCCGAGCCCTCCACGGTCTCCACCGCCAGCCGCCCCTGGTCGTCGAACTCGAAATGAGCCACGTCTTGGCACTCCACGCCCGCGACTCGACCATCCCCATCGTCCACGACGCGAAGGAAGGTACGGTCGTTGTGGATGGCGATCCCCTCGTCCAGGGCCTCCTGGATCTCCCATTCGTGGGACGGCATATTGTGGCGACCCTCCAGGCAGGCCATATGAACCTCGCTCGCCCCCAAACGGACCACCGTGCGGGCCACGTCAATGGCCACATTCCCACCACCCAACACCAGCACTCGCTTGCCAAATATCAAATCGTAAAAATCAAATTCCAAATCCTCATTTGACGAGGAGTCATTTGAGATTTGAGATTTGAGATTTGAGATTTCACTTAGCCGTACGTCACGCAAGAACTGCGTGTTAATCAGCACCCCCTCCAGGTCGTTGCCGGGGATGGGAAGTCGAATCCCCTCGTGTGCCCCCACGGCGACGAGCACCGACTTGAAGCCTTCCTCAAAAATGTCGTCCAGGTTCTCGACGGTGGTGTTCAATCGCAGTTCGACGCCCAGGTCAATGATGTCCTGCACTTCCCGGTCGACGATCCAACTGGGCAGGCGATATTCGGGCACGCCTACCCGCAGCATGCCGCCGGCCACTGGAAGTGCCTCGAAGACGGTCACCCGGTATCCCAGCTTGCATAAGTCCTGGGCGGCAGTGAGGCCACACGGGCCAGCCCCAATGATGGCCACACGCTCGTCGTACTGGCCCGGTACCGGCTCGGGCGGGACTCGTGGCTCGGCGTACACCGTGTCGGTGACAAAGCGTTTGAGGGCATGGATATTGATGGGGTCGTCTACTTTGTCCCGGTTACAGGCGTCCTCACAGCGGTGGTTACAGATACGGCCGCAGATGCCGGGGAAGGGGTTGTCTTCTTTGATGACACGCAGCGCATCCTCAAAGCGGCCTTCACGGATGAGGGCGATGTAACCCTGTGCCCGTTGGTGGGCGGGACAGGCGTCGCGGCAAGGGGCGATGCCGCGCTTTTCGATGGCGTAGGCGTTGGGAATGGCCTGCGGGTAAAGCTTGTGAGCCGCTCGCTGTTGAACCAGTCCCTCATCGAAGCGGCCGGGGATGACCACCGGACATACGTCGGCACACTCACCGCAGCCGGTGCATTTATCCACATCAATGTACCGAGGCTGGGTGTGCACGGTGACGGTGAAATCCCCCGCCATCCCTTTTAGGTCAGTGACTTGGCTATCGGTCAGTATCTCAATGTTCAGGTGTCGCCCTGTCTCGACCAGCTTAGGCGAGATGGTGCACATAGCGCAGTCGTTGGTGGGAAAGGTCTTGTCCAGTTGCGCCATGTGGCCGCCGATGGCCGATTTTGTCTCGACCAGATAGACCTTATAGCCCGCCTCTGCCAGGTCCAGCGACGCCTGCATACCGGCGATGCCGCCCCCAACGACCATGGCGGCGCCAACTACATCCCCATGCAACGTACTTTCCTGTCCATTCTCCCCACGTCCGTTGCCAGCCATTTACTCCCCCCGAAGTTTTAGCACTCCTCTTAAGTGGTAACAGCAGGCCCGGGTTCTATTCCGCGCAGTTTTCTCTCGTGATTCTATGCTGGTTCTTCTGTGCTTCGCTCTCTCAATGGATTTGGCCCCAGCGCCCGAATACGCTCCGTCATCTCCTCCGCGTATTGGGCGAAGGTAGCCCCCATGCCACCGGAGAGGAAGAATATGTCCAGCCGCTCGCCGTTCAGCCCGATGTCGTCTAGCAATTGCTTGGCCCGTTCCACCCGCGCCTTGCCTCTCTCATTACCCCGCACGTGGTGGCAGTTGCCTATGGAGCATCCCACCACGTACACACCATCAGCGCCCTGCTCAAAGGCTTTCAGGATGTATCCCACGTCGGTCTTGCCGGTGCAGGGCAAGCGGACCAGCTTGATATTGGGTGGGTATTGCAGACGTAGCGCGCCAGCGGTGTCAGCACTCATGTAGCCGCAGTAGTTGCAGGTGAATACGGTGATTTCAGGTTCGAATACCTCGTGATGACCGTTGTCGCTCACAGTATCGGCTCCCTTACACGTCCGGAGATTGGAGATTTTGGTGGCTCCCACCCCGAGACCTCCTGCCAGATCCCATCCGCCACTGCTTCGGCTTCCCTCAGCACTCTCAGTTCCTCAAAAGACATCGCCATCTTTAATCTCTATTCTCCAATCTCCAATCTCTAATCTCTGATTTTACACAACAGCCCACGCGCCCAGTCCCTGGACGAGTATCTGCTCGTCGGTGTAGTTTAATAGCTGGATGGCCTTGGCCGGGCATTCGCCGGTGCAAGAGCCACAGCCCTGGCACAGCGCTGGGTCAATGTAGGCTACGCCCACGATATCGCCCACCCCGACCTGCTCCGGCTGGATCTCTGGAATGCCAAAGGGGCAGGTTCGCGTGCAGGTGAGACACCCCACGCACTTCATCTGATCCACCACGGCCACGCTGCCGCCGATGTAGAGAGGTTCCTTGGCCAGGATGGTGATCGCACGGCCGGCTGTGGCCTGAGCGTGTGCAATGGCCTCTTCAATGAACTTGGGGTAGTGGGCCATGCCGGCCACGAAAATACCCTCTTCCATGAAGTCCATAGGACGCATTTTAAGGTGCGCTTCCATAAAGAAGCCTTCGCTGGAGAGCGGGACACCCAGGACTTGAGCCAATTGTTCCGTCCCTTGTGAGGGGACGATGGACATGTTCAGGGTCAGCAAGTCGGGTTCAAGAGTCAAGGCTTGTTTCAGAATCGGCTCGTGCACGGTGACCCGCAGTCGCCCCCCCTCTATCCCCTCCAGTGGGGGGGAGGTGAAGGGGGGGGCTTCAACCACCGGCTGGGTGGCATCATCGTAGCGGATGAAGACCACACCCCGGCGCCGTGCCTCGGTATAATGCTGCTCGCGGAAGCCATAGGTGATGATGTCCTTGTACAGGATGGTCACCCGACAATTGGGATTGAGCAACTTGATGCGTATGGCATTCTTCATTGAGTTGGTGCAGCAAATGCGGCTGCAGTAATCGGGCGCGTCGGACATATCGGGTGATCGCCCGCATTGGATCATCACCACGTGGTCCATCTCGGCGATGGCCTCCGGTCGGTGGGCGATGCAATCTTCGAGCTGAATCTCGGTCATGACCTGTTTGCTCTTGCCCAGCAAGTAAATGTCTCCGCGCCATTCCTCCCCGCCGGTAGCGACGATGGTCACAGCGTGCTCCACTTCGGATTGGAACGGTTGGCCCCCTTCCGTCGAGCGGGTGCGGATTACCGACCGAAATTTGCCCACCGACCCGGTGTGTTCAACCACCTGGCTACGGGCCAAGACGGTGATGCGCTCGTGGCCCCGCACCCTGTTCACCAGGTCGCGCAGCAGCCGCTGAGGGTTTTGTCCCTCGGCCACGTAATAGACGTGGCGCACGTTGCCACCCAACTCCGCGGAGCGTTCCACCACTACCACGTCGTAGCCGCTGTCGGCGATAGACAGGGCAGCCGTCATCCCGGCTACGCCCCCGCCGATGACCAGCGCCCGGCGAGCCGGGTTAAGCGATCCTTTGTGAATGGGCGTCATCACACGAACACGCTCGACCCCGATGCGCAACAGCTCCATCGCTTTCTGGGTCGCTGCCTGGGGTTGGGAGCTGTGGACCCAGGCGCAGTGTTCGCGGATGTTGACCATCTCTACCAGATAGGGGTTCAGACCGGCCTGGCGGACGGTTCGCTGAAAGAGCGATTCGTGGGTGCGGTGGCTGCATCCGGCGACCACCACCCGGTTCAGCCCGTATCCCTGGATGGCCTCTTCGATCTGGGCCTGCCCCTCGTCGAAGCAGCCGTAGCCGACCTGGGCGGCGTGAACGACATCGGGCAGCCCGGTCGCATAGCGGCCAAGCGCGGCCGTATCCACCACGCTGTCAATGCTGGGATGGCAGTCGCAGATGAAGACGCCTACTTGAGGTGGCTCGCCTGAGACGTCGCGCTCCTCGCCAAAACTGTTATCGGAGATGAACGGGTATTCGCGGCTTGCTTCGCTCTTGCCCAAATCGGCCCGCATCAACCGCATTACGTCACCAGCGGCGCCTGCCGCGTCGGTGATGGTTTCGGCAATCTCCTTGGGCGACTGGAAAGTCCCGCAGACGTAGACCCCCGGCTGGCTGGTTTGTAGGGGCGTGAATTTGTCTGTTTCGCAGAAGCCGTAAGGGTTGAGATCGATGCCCAAGGCTTCGGCGGTGACTTTGGCTTGGGCCGGTGGCTGCGTGCCGACTGAGAGCACGACCATATTGAGGCGCTCGTCGGTGATTTGACCATCAGACCCCATGTAGCGCAGGATGAGGTCTTTTGTCCCGGGGTCTTCTTTGACCGACGAGACGCGGCAGCGCACGTATTCCACGCCAAACTCATCTTTCGACCGTTCGTAGTACGCGTTGAACTCTTTATTAAAGGCGCGCTCGTCCATCATAAAGATCCGACAGTCAACATCGGGGATGCGTTGCTTGGCGAGCATAGCCTCTTTGGTGGCATACATGCAGCAGATGGATGAGCAGTACGGATATCTCTGATCGCGAGAACCGACACATTGCAGCCAGGCAATACGTTGGGGCATCTGGCCGTCGGAGGGACGGACGACAACGCCCTCGGTAGGTCCTGATCTGCTGACCAGACGTTCGTATTGCATGCTGTGCACGACATTGGGGTAACGTCCCCAACCGTATTCTTCATAGCTGGTGACGTCGGTCAGGCCGTAGCCGATGGCCAGAATGACCGCGCCTACACGGACCGATCTATTATGAGGCTCCTCGTCGAGGTCTATGGCCTGGGTGGGGCATACATCAACACACAGGCCGCAGTCCTCGCAGTAAGGCCCTTTGTCTACCACGTAGGCATCGGGGATGGCGCGCGGGGCCATCTTGTAGATCGCCTTGCGTTGCGCCAGGCCCATCTGAAAGCCGCTAGGCAGGTCAACCGGGCAGGCTACCGCGCACAGCCCGCAGTTGATGCAGCGGTCCACCTCCACGTAGCGGGGGTTTTGACGTAACTGGATCGTGAAATCACCCGCCTGTCCCTCGGCGGCGATGATCTGGGTATTGGTTAGTACCTCGATGTTGGGGTGCAGGTTGTAATCCATAAACGCAGGCGAGATCGCCGGACGCGTGCAGCCGTAGCCGTGGTCCGATGTGCCCCGGCAGAGCACGCAGTCGTGGGTGGGAAACATGAAGCCTAACTGAGCCACCCGTCCGCCCAGACCAGGCGTCGCCTCGACCAATATAACGCGCAGGCCCACCTCGGCCAGGTCAATCGCGGCCCGCATGCCGCCCACTCCGCCACCGACGACCATAACTCGACCGTTAATGCCATTTGGGTCGTTGCCGGC
>JAUVPY010000182.1 GCA_030598425.1 Anaerolineae bacterium | reverse complement strand
TGATACTGTTGCAGCCCGAGTCGAGCAATTTGGGGATCTCGCCCAAGACCCGCGGGGTAATTTCGCCAAGCACAGGATGCAGGAAGAGGTCCGCAATGGTCTGGTCGCGGGCCACCGCCGTCTCGCGCTCCAGCCCGGCGAGGGGGGTTTCGCCTGGGGTTAGAATGGTCATATTTCCGAGCGTCGTAATCCCGCCGGCCAGCGCGGCAGCCGACCCGCTGGTTAAGTCGTCCACCCATTCGGGTTGACCATCCTCTTTCTCGGGAAAGGACAGATGTACGTGCGCGTCCACGCCGCCGGGCAGGATAAGCTTACCCGATGCGTCTAGCTCCTGCCGTCCCTGAAGCGCGCCTCCAATCTGCACGATGATGCCGTCGGCGATACCAATGTCGGCGCGGCCAATTGAGCCAGCAGCAGTCACGATCTCGCCGTTACGGATCACGATGTCGAATTCAGTCACGTCACCCTCCTGGTGTTGGGCACCAGTGCTTTGTGAAGGGAGTTAGGATATAACACGAAGCAACAATTCAAAGTAGCACCCAGAAGTGAATTCGTGATTAAGCAATGTTTGGTGTGTTTGTTCTCTCGACAAACTGGCCGTTAAGAAATCAGAAGCAAATCACGAATCGGGAGGCGCGAGTAGGGAGATGCCCTCAGCATGGACGGTGCGATAGAAGAGCGTATCAGCCAGGGCCATCATTTGCCAGGCCCCCGGGGGGACGACGCGCGGGCTCAACAGAATGTCGTAGGCGAGCGAGATTTCGGCTGCCAGCCACAAGATGGCGTGCTTAAGAGAGTAGTCGGTGCGTGTTACCAGCACCAGGATATCCAGATCAGAGTCGGCACCAGCTTCGCCCCGAGCTTTTGAGCCAAACAGGCGCACATCGGCGACGTCTTGGCCAAACTCGGCCAGTAATCGCTGGACGAATGTGTCGACTGCTTCCTTTTCGTGCGAAGCAAGCTGTTCACGTAGTTGACTCATCCCAGAAGCCTTCCTCAACCAGGTACTCACTCATTCGCTGGACAAAGTGACGCGCTTGGTGCAGCGCCGTCTCTGCCATATCGAAATCAATTGGAATCTCAATTCAGTTGTCTGATTCGGGGAGTGTTTTCGCCCATTGCTGTGTCCTTGAGCAAGGATACTATGCGCGCCAGGGGATGTCAAATTGATACCGCAGATGGCTAGTCGGGCACGACCTGCCAAAAGGCCAGGGCCTCTTCCATACCTTCCACCTTTTCGGGCGGGATCTCCAGGAAAGTGCCAGCGGCCTCGGCGCCGACCTGCCCATCTGCCAGCCTGATCTCCCCGCGTGCCTCGAGGGTGCGCTTCTTCCAGCTCACCACCTCACCCATGACGGTCAGAGTTTCCCCAAGCGGGATGGGCCGCCGGAAGCGCATGTTGAGCCGTCCGGTTACCATCCAGCGCCCGGCGGCGATGGCTACCCGGCCCAGAACTTCGTCTAGCAGTGCGGTCACGATTCCTCCGTGCACCACACCCGGATACCCCTGGTGTTTGTCGCCTGGGGTGAATTTCGCCACTACGTGCCCCTCGTCGTCTTCATAAAAGGCCATCTTCAGGCCGATGGGGTTCTCAAGCCCGCACACAAAGCACATCTGAGAGTTGGGTTGTTTCTTCATTGCTTCCCTCTTTTGCTTGAGCCAAGATTGTGAGTAAAATGAGGCAACTGGGTAGTGTTGACATTTGAGTCAGCATCTGAGAGACATCATCAAACTCTTCGCTGGAGCCTCAGAGGGCAAGGACAAAATGTCAACACGGCCTAGCTACGGAAATGCACATGGATTTCGAATATGTCGTACTCAACGGCAGGATGCGACCTGCCAGCAAAGCGATAGTCTCCTTGTTCAGTCCTGCGCTTTTCAGCAGCTTCGGCGTGTACGAAAGCGTCGAAGTAGTTGAGGGCGTTCCCTTTCATTTGCGCGACCACCTGTCACGCCTGGCCGAGTCGGCCGAGATGATAGAGCTGAGTCTGCCCTACAGCACCGACGAGATCGCCAGTTGGGTCAATCAATTGATTCGGGAGAACGGTAATCGGGACTGCACATTGCGCATCATCGCGCTAGGCGTCACCCAGGCTGAGGACGAAGCATTGGTGACCGTCCTGCCCCAACCTCTCTCCCGCTACCCTGATGGCCTTTATTGGGAGGGTGCAACGGTTATTACTTTTGAAGGCTCGCGTGCACTGCCGGCCTGTAAGTCGTTGAACACCTTGGTTAACTACCTGGCCCGCCGGCAGGCGATCCGGGCCGGCGTCCACGAGGCCATCCTGTGCACCGGCGGCGAGATGACCGAAGGATCGCGCAGCAACATCTTTTCCGTCAGCCAGGATGAAATCCGCACCCCTCCGGCGGATCGCGTGCTTTCAGGCATCACCCGCGACATTACCATCCGGCTGGCCCTTGAAGCTGGTTATCGCGTGGCGGAGGCCCCGCTGAACTTGATGAACCTCTCTCACTTCCGTGAGTTCTTTATCACCAGCACCAGTCTGCACATCGTTCCCGTCGTGCGCATTGGTGATGCCTTGGTGGGCCAAGGCCGCGTCGGCCCGGTAACCCTTGATCTGATGGATCGCTTCGAGCGGTATCACCGCGACTATATCGATGCTAGACGGTAGTATGTCTCACATCAAGACCTTGTGGATAAAAGACGAATACCTGCATCATATCTTAGCCGGTCGCAAGACGGTTGAGGTCCGTGTGGCGTACAGCAATATCGCTCGTCTGGAGCCCGGAGACACGTTGTTGCTCAACGATCAGCATCGTTACACAATAATCGACGTCCGCCCTTATTCAGATTTTGGCGCTCTGGTCGAGGCTGAAGATCCGGCGACCATCGCTCCTGACCTGCCGGATCGGGAAGCCCTGCTTGCTGCTTGCCGCGCCATCTATCCACCTGAAAAAGAGGCGTTGGGAGTAGTGGCATTGGAGATTGCTCAGCAGGTAGAGAGCAGCTAGGTAGTGTTGACATTTGAGTTAGCACCTGAGAGACATCATCAAACTCTTCGCTGGAGCCTCAGAGGGCAAGGACAAAATGTCAACACGGCCTAGTCCAACCACCCATCGCTACAGACGCTAGATTACCTCTCCGCCCCGCAGGAATTGGTTGAGTGACGCTACTTTGCCCCAAAAAGGTCTTTTTGTCCAATTGTTCCCCATTAGCTCTGCTGAACAGCTTGACAAAAGATCATCATTGTGTTATATTTGAATATATGATCATACATTCATATGTTAGGAGTTGAACAAACGATGTCTGGTTTTCGTGAAGACCGATTTGTCGATGGCGACAAGGTGCGTCAGGCTCATTCAAAACTGATTGATGGGTCTGTGGCCATCTGGCTGGCCGAGCTGTTTAAGGCGCTGGCGGACCCATCACGGGTGCGTATTATCTCCGCTCTGACACATACCGAGCTATGCGTCCACGACCTGGCGGCGGCCCTTGATATGAGCCAGTCGGCTGTCTCGCACCAGTTGCGCTCGCTGCGCGAGATGCGTTTGGTGCGCTATCGCAAAGAAGGGCGACACGTATATTATCAACTTGACGACGAACACATCCGGGACCTGTATCGGCGAGGTCTGGAACACATCGAACACGGCTGACCGGTTGGGCTTTATGATTCAGAAACTTCAACTCGAGATTCCCCTTTTGCTTCCTGACATCCCCAACGAGCAAGATGGCTGCGTAGTCCGTTTGCAAGAAGATCTGTTGGCTCGGCGAGGTGTTAAGCGGGCCCACGTCAAGCGCGAGAACGGCGTTGCCTGCCTATGCCTCCATTACGAGCCCGATCTATTAAGCTTGACGGAGGTGCGTCGTGCTGCTGAGCAGGTTGGTGCTGGGTTGACCGACCGCTACCGCCACGAAGCTCTGCCTGTTGACGGTATGGACTGCGCCGACTGCGCGCTCGTTGTCGAGCACAGCCTCGGCCGGTTAGAGGGAGTGCTGAGTGCCAGGGTCAACTATGCTGCAGGCCAGGTATGGATCGAGTACGACACAACCCTTGTCAGGCGTAAGGCCATCATTCAGCGTATCGAGCATCTCGGCTACCGCGTGGCCCAAGACAAAGAGGAGACGTGGTGGGGGCGCAACTGGGAGTTTGTCCTCGTCGGCCTGGCCGGTCTTTTCCTCCTCATCGGCTGGATTGGAGAGACCTTCTTCGGCCTGCCCAAACCGGTGGCCGTCGGCTTCTACGTACTGGCCTATATTGCTGCCGGTTATAATGTTGCCCGCCACGCCCTTCCCGCCCTCCTTAAGCTGCATTTCGACACGGATGTACTGATGATCTTCGCCGCCATCGGCGCAGCGATACTGGGCGAATGGGCGGAAGGTGCATTCTTGCTTTTCCTCTTTGGCTTGGGCCACGCTGGTGAGCACTACGCGATGAACCGTGCTCGCCAAGCCATCCGAGCTTTGGCTGACTTGGCGCCCAAATCGGCTCGTGTGAGGCGGGGCGACCAGGAGATGGAGATTCCAGTAACTGATCTACATCTGGGCGACATCGTGCTGGTACGCGATGGCGAGCGCATCCCCGCCGATGGCCGTGTCGTGCGAGGCCGTTCGACGGTGGACCAGAGTCCTATAACTGGGGAGAGTCTACCAGTGGACAAGGGATTGGGTGACGAGGCTTTCGCTGGCACTGTCAACGGGGCTGGCTCACTGGAGCTTGAGGTCACCAAACGAGCGGAGGATACCACGCTCAGCCGGGTGATCCAGATGGTTGCCGAGGCTCAGAGCCAAAAATCGCCCACGCAGCGCCTTACCGAGCGTTTCTCTAGGGTTTTTGTGCCGGCGGGGTTGGTGTTAGCTAGCGTGGTCGTGGTTGTGCCGCCGTTGCTGGGTTGGACCGACTGGGGTGACAGCTTTTTCCGCGGCCTGGTGTTGCTGGTAGCAGCCAGCCCGTGCGCTTTGGTCATCGGCACCCCGGCATCCGTATTGGCCGGAACCGCCCAAGCGGCTCGCAACGGCGTGCTGATTAAGGGCGGGGTTCATCTGGAGAATCTGGGCATTCTCGACGCGCTAGCCTTTGACAAAACGGGCACCATAACCCGCGGTCAGCCGGAGATAACTGATGTGATAGTGACTGACGACGGACGGGTGACCGCTGAAGGCTTATTGAGTCTGGCTGCCGCTGTGGAGAGTCGCAGCAGCCACCCCCTGGCGCAAGCTATCGTTCGGGCCGCCGAGACACGTGGATTGACCATCCCTTACGCCGGCGACGTGGAGGCGGTCGGCGGGCGCGGCGTACGCTCAACCCTCAATGGATGCCCCATCCTCATTGGCAATTTCAGTTTGTTTGAGGGCGAGGGTATCCTCGTGCCCCACCAGCTCCGGGCAACTGTGGAGAGTTTGGAGCGTGAGGGTAAAACGACCATGCTTGTCTACGGGCCAACACGCGACGAGCACGTGCGATTTTTGGGTGTCATTGCTCTGGCCGATACCCCACGTCTAACGGCCGAGACAGCCTTGCGTGATCTACATACGCTGGGCATCCGCAAGACGGTGATGCTGACTGGAGACAACGAACGGGTGGCGGCCGCTATCGCTCAACACGTAGGATTGAGCGATTATCGAGCCGACCTGCTGCCGGAGCAAAAAGTGGAAGCTATCCAATCACTCACCGCCGAATACGGCCAGGTCGCTATGGTTGGCGATGGTGTGAACGATGCCCCAGCCCTGGCTCAGGCCACGGTCGGCATCGCGATGGGGGGTGCGGGGACCGATGTCGCCCTGGAGACGGCCGACGTGGCCTTGATGGCCGACGACTTGAGCAAACTGCCCTTCGCCATCGGACTAGGTCGGGCTACGCGCAAAGTCATATTTCAGAATTTGGCCATCGCGTTGGGGGTTATTCTTTTGCTCATTGGCCTTTCGGTCACGGGCTTGGCCAGTTTGAGTCTGGCGGTCGTCCTCCACGAAGGAAGTACGCTGGTGGTGGTGGCCAACGCCCTGCGATTGCTAGGGTTTGAGGGAAGTAATGGGTAGAGGGTGGCACGTGGGGCGCAATCGTCGTGGATCACGCATCACGCATTAGGTTTTGCTCGTTACT
>JAUVPY010000062.1 GCA_030598425.1 Anaerolineae bacterium | reverse complement strand
TAGGCCGAAGGAGTAATGCCCTGGTGGCCACTCGGCTCGTTGCGAGCCCAGCACGTCGGTCAGCAGGATTCCTACCATTGACTGCCCAGGGCAATTCATCCAGCCGTGGCCTCTCAGGAAAGCTTCGCCCTGGCCGCCCTCATCCCGGTTACGCCAGGTGCCGCAGCCGGGCGGCGGTCAGCCGTTTGGGGATGACGCACACGCCCAGCCCCGGCTCAGTGGGCACGGAGAGGGTGGAGTCGTCGTTCAGCACAAAATTGGGCTCGGCGATGTCCTGCCGGTAGTAGCGGGCTGAGGCAGAGATGTCGCCGGGCAGGGTGAAGTTGGGCAGCGTCGCCAGGGCCACGTTGGCCGCGCGTCCCACGTTGGTTTCCAGCATACCGCCGCACCACACCGGCACGCCGCGCTCAGAGCACAGATCGTGGATCTGCCGGGCGGCTGTCAATCCCCCCACACGTCCCACTTTGATGTTGATGATGCGGCAGGCGTCGATATCCAGCGCCCAGCGGGCGTGCTCCGGTGAGTGGATGCTCTCATCCAGGCAAAGGGGGGTGCGGAGCTGTCTGGCCAGTTGGGCGTGATCCACGATGTCGTCGTAGTGAAGTGGCTGCTCGATGAGGGTTAGATCAAACTCGTCCAGTTCGCGGAGGAGCGGGGCATCGTCCAGAGTATAGGCGGAGTTGGCATCCACCTGTAGCTGGAGGTCGGGCCAGCGCTCGCGGACGGCACGCACCGCCTCCACATCCCAGCCAGGCTTGATCTTGAGCTTGACCCGCCGGTACCCTTCGGCCACGTGTCCCGCCACCCGGTCCAGAAGTTCATCGAGAGTTGGCTCGATGCCCACGCTTACCCCGACTGGCACGCGGTCCCGTCCGCCGCCCAACATAACGGTCAGAGACAGGCTTTGGGCTTGGGCCAGGGCATCCCACACGGCGTTTTCCAAGGCAGCGCGGGCCATTGGATGACCGCGCACCCGCTTGAAGCGGGCCACCACGTCGGCCGGTGAGTCCACCTCCTGGCCCAGCACCTGGGGGATGAGGAAGTCGCGCAGCACATGCCAGGCGGTCTCGATGGTTTCGCTGGAGTACCACGGCCCGCCGTGAGCCGTGCATTCGCCCCAGCCGGTCAGCCCTCCAGCGTGGACTGCCACCAAGATGCAGGGGCGGGTAATTTCGCGACCGAAGCTGGTCTCAAAGGGGTGGGCCAGTGGCATATCGACGTGATGCAGTTCAACGCGTTCGATCTTCATCAGGAGTCCAATCTTTTTCCAGCAAGTAGCAGCTCTGTCCATCCTCAAAGAGCAAATCGGTTACCACGTAGCTTTTGGCAAAGGCCGCCTCGAACAGGGAACGGGTGTGCAGCCGCCAGGCCCGGGCCAACTGCAGGTCGATGTTTTTGATGGCCTGGAAGTAGGCCGGTATGTGGATGAGCAGACGTGCTCCTTGGATAGGAAGGGTCACCTCCGCCGGGCGCGGCGGGTCACCGGGGAGGGGATGATTCAAGAGAGGGACGCCTTCGGCTTTTAACGACGATAGCCGGAGGCCTTTCCATTTGCCGCGTAACCGGTCGGCCACGTGAGTGCTGGCGATGTGCCAGTCCACCTGGAAGCGGTCGCTGGGCAAAGCAGTGTTAAGGGCATCGCGCATGCTGCCGTACAGGTCGCGCAGGTAGGTTTGGCACGTGGCGCCCAGCTTTCGGAAGTTGAGAGAGGCATTTCGGCTCTCAAGCGGGTCGAAGGTCCAGGTGATCCGGTCCAGCCCCTGGGCCAGCACGTGCTCGCGTTGAGCCAGCTTCAGGTGATAGCCCAGGTTCTGATTCTGGCAATCCGGCGCCACACCGGTCATATGCGAGCAATGCTTTACGCCCCCATCGGAGGATAGTCCGACAAAGCCAAAGACAAACCCGATCAGTTGTCCGCCTTCACCCCCTAATGAGGCGTCAAACGCGCCCAACACCAACCCGCCGTTCTTGTGGGCGGTCAGCAGCAGGTGGTCAGGCACAACCTCAACCTCCTCCAAGCCCCAAACCTCACGCTGGAGTTGCTCCACGGCCCGGTATTCTTGGTGAGCCTGGATGGGGCGAATCTCAGTATTCATTCCGAGGGGTTCTCGATGATTGCCCCCGGGCCAACGCACAGGCGATAGATGGCCGACGTGCCAGCTTGCTTCAGAGCCTTTTCCAGTGGTGAGGTATCGGCGTCGAGCCAGAGGACGATGATCGTGCCACCATCGCCGGCGCCGGCCAGCTTAGCCCCCAACGCGCCCGCTTCCAGGGCAGCCGTTATCAATTGCTCGTTTGATTCGCCGGAGCCGCCCAGGTCACGTTGGATGGCGTGGTTATCATTCATCAGCTCGCCCAGAGACGCCCAGTCTTCCAACAGAAGAGCCTTCTTGCTTGTGCGGGCAATCTCGGTGATACGCTCGTAGCTGGCAACTACCTCCGGTTCACCCTCCAGCCAACGGTCACGAATCGGTTTGTGGACAGCGCCAGAGGAATGTCGCACGCCGGTATAGCCCAGCACAAAGGGCAGGCGGTCCACGTAAAGGCCCAGCGGTTCGATGGTGGCCATAAGTTCTGCTTCTGCCTCGCGGTAGAATTGTTTGCCGCGAAAGTCCATATAGTTGAGGCCGCCAAAGGTGCACATATAGGCATCCTGGTAGCCGCACACTACTTTGAGGTGGTTTAACTCGATGTAGCGCGCCATCTCGGCCAGGCGGTAGGGGTTGGGGAACTCACCTTGCCAGGCCAACAACCCCTTCAGTATGGCGACCACCAGCGCCGTAGACCCGGCCAGTCCACTGCGCAAAGGGATTTCGCTTCGGTATTCCACACGGCAGTCCAATCGGGGAAGCCTCATATAGTCGAGGATGGCGCGCGGAAGGTCAAAAAGGTCTTTCCTGGGACGTAGGTCTTCCCACCCGTTGATATGGCACTCCTGGTCATTCGTGGCCAGGGTCAAGCCCTCGGCGGCGGTGATTGCGACGTGCGCCCGCATCTCTACTGAGCAGGACAGCACTGAGCCGCCATACATATCAGTCGGGTTGCCGATGATCCCCGCCCTTCCGGGCGCGGAGCAGATGATTTGGCAATCAGAGTTCATAGGCCTTAGCTTTGATGTATTGCCGGGCCAGATATCCGTAGCGTTCGTCAGCCAGGACAAAGTCGATGAAGGTGCGGAAATAGCTCTCGAAATTGCCTATGTCATACCGGCGCTGATCTGGGTGCAGCAGCCAGGCGTAAACTGGTTGTCCCGTCTGGACAAGCAGCTTGATGGCGTCGCTGAGCTGAATCTCGCCCTGACCGTCGGTTGGTGTGCGCCCCAGCGCCTCGAAAATGGCCGGGCTGAAGACGTAGCGGGCTGCCACCGCCAAGGTGCTGGGGGCAGTGCCGCGCGGCGGCTTCTCGATGATGTCCGTCATCATCACTGGCTCGCCGGGTGGGGGCTCGCTCCCCTCGATGCTGACGATGCCGTAGCGATGTGTCTCGTCGGGGGCTACTTGCTCAACGGCGATTATCGCGGCGGCATCCAGGTCACGGTGGGTCTGCATCATCGCCCGTAGGGGTGCGGCAGAGTCTTCGCCCATGATCATTGAATCACCTAAGGCCACCACGCAAGCGTCGTCGTCCACAAACTCGGCGCCTAGACTGACGGCGTGCCCTAGACCTTTGGGGCTGCTCTGGCGAGTGTAAAAGAAACGGGAGTTTCGCTGGATATACGAAAGCTCAGATAGCAGCGCCTCATTGCCGGCCTGCTCCAGGGCGGAAAGCAGCGTCGGGTCAGGATCAAAGTGGTCCTCAATGGCTCGCTTGCGTCGCCCGGTGATGATGAGCATTTGAGTCAGGCCGGCGGCCTGCAACTCTTCGACCACGTATTGTATTACCGGTTTGCGGCCTACAGGCAGCATTTCTTTGGGCTGCGACTTCGTCGCCGGCAACAAACGAGTGCCTAGGCCGGCAGCGGGAACGATGGCTTTTTGGATCGGATGGAGCATACGTCACCTCGCGTGTGGTGGCTGGAGTACCAAGAGTACGGCAGGACGGAGCGCCCTGCATGAAACAGCGGCATTATAACACCAAACGTGGGGCCGTGCACATTCCGGCACGTTCATCTTCCTAGACATCTTCATAGGCCAGATTCTTGACAAACGAGTCAGGTTTTCCTCGCGGACAGAAAGAAACATGGCCCCATATTTCTTTTTCTGTTGTCCGTGTTCCTTTCCGTCTGTGGGGAGATGGTTGGCCTCTCGTCGGTTTGAGGCGAAGCTTCGTTAGTACATTGAGGTGTACTAGGTAGTGTTGACGTTTGGATTAGCACCATAGAGATAGCATTAAGCCCTTCGCTGGAGTCTCAGAGGACAAGGGCAAAATGTCAACACGGCCTAGGCTGGTACAAGGCCTGGTTCTACCGGCACTTCCGGGAAGATTGTCGGGGCTGAGCTGGTCGTCAACTGAGGTGCTTCAGGCTGTCCTCAACCGTCAGCCAGCCACTCTCGGGAAAGAGGCGGGCCACCTGGGGGGCAAAGAGGGGGGATGCGCCCAGCACTGGGGCAGGGGCGCCACTGGCGATGATCTCTCCCTGACTCATGAGTGCCACGCGGTCAGCCGCCGCCGCAGCGAACTCCACGTCGTGGGTGACGAGCAGGATGGCCATGCCTGCGTCGCGCCAACCCCGCAGCAGATCCACCAGTGCCTGTTTGGCTCCGTAATCGAGACCGCGGGTGGGTTCGTCCAACAGCAGCGCCCCTGGCTGGGTGACAGTGACCGCCCCTAGCGCAACCCGCTGGCGTTCGCCGACGCTCAAATCACGTGGGTAGCAGTTGGCTTTCTCAGCCAGGCCCAGTCGATCCAGGAGTGTTTCAGGGTTGATAGGCAGGTCTGCCGGTCGATCGGTCTCAAAGCCGTGGTTGCGGAGGGTGATCGTGAGTTCTTCCAGAACGCTGTTGGCGAATAGGAGGGCGTTGGGATCCTGGGGAAGATAGCCGACCTGGCGACAGATGTGGGCCACATCCTTGCCAGAGATGTCTTGACCAGATACCTTCACCCGCCCTGCCTGCGGACGAATCAGCCCCACCAGGCTCTTGAGCAGCGTTGTCTTGCCCGATCCGTTGCGCCCCATGAGTACCACGATTTCGCCCGGCCAGACGTCCAGATCGACACCACGCACGACAGGCTGGGCATCGTAGGCCACCTTGACATCGCGCATCCGCAAGTATGGGCCATTCGAGCGCGCTGGCTCTGGTCGGTGCTCTGGGGCAACGACTCTCTCTCTCAACTGGCGGCTGAAGCTCATCCCTTCCTTGATGGTTAGTGGCAAGGGGTCCCATTCGAGCCTTTTCGCCAGAGCCACCAAAGGAGGAACCAACTCTAACCTGGGCAGAACCTGGCGGGGCGGACCTGCCAGCGTGTCGTGCCCGTTGCCGGGCAGAGAAACCAGTTGATCGACGAAGGGGAGTACCCGCTCCAGCCGGTGCTCGGCCAGCAACACTGTCAGGCCCAGGTCAGCGTTCAGGCGAACCAGGGCCTGAAGTACGTCCTCGGCCGATTTTGGATCGAGTTGGGAGGTGGGCTCGTCCAGCACCAGCACGCGAGGGCGAAAAGCCAGTGCGGCGGCAATGGCCACCCTCTGTCTCTCGCCGCCGGAGAGTGTCTCCAGTCGCCGCTGGCGTAGCGGGGCCAGATCCAACAAATCGAGCACTTCCTCGACCCGCACCCGCATCTCCTGGGGCGGTATGGCGGCGTTCTCGAGGGCGAAGGCGATTTCGTCCTCTACCTGGTTCATGACAAATTGGGCTTCGGGATCCTGGAATACAAACCCCACGTGGCGGCTCATGATCTCAGGGGTGGCTGTAACCGGGTTCAAGCCATTGACGGTGATAGAGCCTTGTAGCGAGCCCCCGCTGAAGTGTGGCACCAGGCCGTTGGTGCAGCGCAGCAGCGTGGATTTGCCCGCTCCCGAAGGTCCAACCAACAGGGTCAACGCGGCCTCGGGCAGGTGTAAGCTGATGTCTCGGAGGGCCGGCCCCGGGGCCTCAGGATATGTATAGGTCACGTGGTCAAAGAGGATCACTGCTTAGCTTCTCCAGTTTTCTTTGGTGGTCGCTCACGACGGAAGGCTTCCGGCTCAGCAATGCGGGAACCGTAAGCCCCAGAATCGCTATCCCGATAATGGGATCAAAGCCCGGCAAAGTGAGCGCCGGATAGGGATAATAGAAGATGGTTTCTCTACCCAGGCCGGGTAATGGCAGCAGGAAGGGGGCTACGGCGACCGCCGCCCCCAGCACAACGGCCCAATCCCGACCGGTCCACGGCTCGGGCCGGTAGTCGGTGTGAGGCACGCGGCGCCCTATCACCCACAGAGCGGCCAACACCAGCCCAGATCCGGCCAGCATAAGCGCCAGGCCGAGTATCCTCTGGTTCCACACCAACCGCAGCAGCCATCCGATCAACAAAACGAGCAGCCCTTGCGCGATGACCAACCGGGTTAGCGTATCGTGGCCCCGCTCACCAGAGCTGGCAAAACCCCGGGCGATCATCGCCTCGGCCAGTTGCAGGGCGCGCTCCAACCCACCAATCAGCAGCGGCACAAAGAGTGGTATCCAATCTCTCAGACCCCGCGTGCGATGGCCGCGGATGGCCTGCGCCTCTCGGATTTGCTGGAACTGGCGGAGCGTGGTGGGCACGTAAGTCACCGCGATGGACATCACCACGGCCACCTGGTGGAATGCACGCGGGACAAGGCGTACCAGGGAGCGCACGGGCAGAGCCTGGTTAAGCACCGTGAACGCCGCAAAGATGCCGGTCAGAGCTACTCCGTTCAGAAAACCATAGACCAGGGCCTCCAAGGTGATTGGCCCTCCCAACAGGGGAAGCCAGGCCGGTAGGCGAAACAGTACGATCCTGCCTATGTGAACGGTGAGGGCGTTAAAGAGGGTCGAAAGAGAGATGACTACCAGCCCGAAACGCAGCGGTGACACTGACGCCGGGCCGGCCCAGCTTTCAGAGCGCACCCTCATTCCCACGGCGGCGATACAAGCCAGGGTCAACGCCAGATACAAGGGATTGCGCGTCGTCGACAGGACGACCAGCGTTCCACCGACCCAGCTAACCCACGCCAACCGATGGATCATAGGACCACCTGCGCATCCGGTTGGTAGGTGTATGCAAAACGCCGCTCGAAGCGTCGCAGGGCACGCAAGGTGGGCATACCGAAGGCCAGGATCAGCACCACGTTGCCCACCAGCCGCGTCATATCCCAGGCCAGCGACGTGACTACATAAAAGGCCAAATATCTGCTGATGACGTCGGTCATGCCCATCCCCGGCTGCCAGTGTTGACTGGCTGGCCCCATAGCAAAGGGCCAGAACCAGATATTCATAATTGCGCCGAAGACCAAGCCCCAGACGGCGCCGAAGACGGCCAGTATCACGACTTCCGGCCACTTGCCGCGGCCACCCAGTAGGTTCACCAGAGGACGACACATTGGCGCCGAGAGACCGATCCAGCCGGCGGTAAACATTTGGTAAGGCAACCACGGCCCGACGCTGCCGGTAATCAGCCCCGAGACCAGCAATGTCATGGACCCCATCAGAAAGCCAAAACCTCCACCATAGACATAGCCGGTGAGTACGATCAGGAAGAAGATTGGGCTTAATCCGCCCGGCCCGGGGATGGCTACCTCGACGAAGCGCAATATGGAGTTAATCGACACCAAGATACCGAGCAGGGCCACCAGTTTGGCCCCACCAGCCTGTGCCTGCACCTCTAGCAGCAACGCGACAAAGCACACGCCCACCAGCACCGTCAGCAGGAGTGGTGCGTCCTGGGCGCGGGCCCGGCCCATTATGGACTCTCTCTGAACCGCCGGCAGCAAGAACGGGTATAGAAAAGCCATCATGCCTAAAAGGGTGCTTAGCCCGTAGATAGTCAGGCTGAGAGGGCGCTCCTTCATCGATACCTCACTTAGCATCCTGACGAGCGGCCAATAGCAGGAGCAGCATGCCGGCCAGCCCGCCTAACAGGGCAATGGCCCCAACCACCGCCAACACCACCACAGGGATGTCTGACCCCGACTCTTGGGGCGTGTCCCGCAACAATGAGGGTGGCGTGGCCTCTTGTTGGCTGCTGGATGGAGGCGTGGCGGCCGCCACCAGCGCTGGGGTAGAGGTGGCGCCAGGTGTTACGACGAGCGTAGGTGATGGCGGAGGGAGCGGTGTGCTGGTCGGTTCGGCCGGCAGTGGAGGAGGAATTGGTGTGTCAGTCGGCGGTAGTGTTGGGGAAGGTGTGTCCCCCGGCTCGGTGGGCGGAGCGCTGGTTGGCGAAGCCGTGGCCGACGGCGGTAGAGCCTGGGTAGGTGTTGGGGGGCTAATGGCCGGCGGGGTGTTGGTTAGGGCCGGTGTGTCGGTGACAGGGATGACGCTGATGGTAAGCTCGACCGTAGTTTCGCCACCGTCGTTGCGGGCGATCAGGGTGTAGACGGTCGTCGTCGCCGGAGAAACGGTTTTGCTGCCCGGCGCTACCACCCCCTCCTCGTTCCCCTCATAGCGCAGATAGGCGGCTGTGGCATCCGATAGGTCCCAACTGAGTGTCACGCTCTCACCGGCGCTGATGGTTTCGCGATCGGCATTGAAGTAGGCGATGTCGGGCGGCTCGGGTGTGTTGGTGGGTACGGGTGTGGCTGTCGATGTGGGTGTGGGTTCTAGGGTAGGGGTATCCGTGGGCATCGGGGTGGAAGTTGGGAGCGCACAGATCTCGTCGAACGGAATCACCGGCGGTGGCGTGGCTTCAGTTATGTTTCCTAATCCCCAGACCCAGCCCTCGATGTCGCCATGACCGGCGGAGTGACTGGATGCTCCCGTACCTGAGTATTGCCAGCTATCGCCTTCTAAGCGCCAATATGACCAGTAAACACAGGGAGATTCGCCTCCCGTACATTGACAGAAACATGGCTCCCGAGGGAAGGTACAGCCCTCGCCATCGATACGGCAGACCGCCACACCCATGCCCGACGGTTCAATGTTGAGGCCCAGCCCCGAACGATCCAAAACATCGTAACCGCTGATCTCATCCTCGTCAAATTCGACGCAGCGCGTCACGACGTCCCCATCACCGTGCACCACGACCAGACCAACTTGGTTCGGACCGTCGGCCTGTATCGCCGCAGCGCTGAAGAGGATGACCAGCACGGCTCCGCTCACCACGGTCGGCCAAGCTCGAGCAAAGGCTCTTTTGAAAACAGCTATATCGAAAAACAGGCGTTTCTCGATCACCACGGTGCCTCCGAT
>JAUVPY010000289.1 GCA_030598425.1 Anaerolineae bacterium | reverse complement strand
GCGAGGTCCTTCTTAACCTGTTCGGGGATGACATCGCGGTTAGTGATAATGGCGTCCCGCAAGGCGTGCTGACAATCACAGTTACGCGCTTCGGGCAAGGCCGGTACCAACTCTTGAATCGCTTGCCTGGCTACGTCAGCGTTGGCCAACAGGACCTTGATGACGGCTTCGACTGTGACGGTCTCCTCAGTCTCGTGCCACACGTCGTAATCGGTGACGTGAGCCATAGAAGCGTAGCATATCTCCGCCTCGCGGGCCAATTGTGCCTCGGGAACGGCGGTCATACCGATGATGTCCATACCCCACTCCCGGAAGACATTGCTCTCCGCTTTGGTACTAAAACGTGGCCCTTCGATGACGACGAATGCGCCACCTTCGTGAACGGTGGCTCCGGTTGCCTTCACGGCCTCGTAGAGCGACTGCGATAAGCTAGGGCAGAATGGCTCGGCGAAGCTGATATGGACCACCAAGCCATCGCCGAAGAAACTGAGTGGGCGCCCCCGGGTGCGGTCGAGGATCTGGTCGGGGATGACAATTTGGCGTGGGGCATAGTCCTCGCGCAGGCTGCCGCAGGCGCTGATGGCGACGATGCGCTCGACGCCAAGACTCTTTAGAGCGAAAATGTTTGCCCGGCTATTGAGTTCGGTGGGGCTGATCCGGTGGCCTCGCCCGTGACGCGGTAGAAATGCCACTCGCTGCCCGCCAAGTGTGCCGACCACAATCGCATCAGAGGGGTCACCGAAGGGAGTCTTGGGCATTACCTCCTCAATATCAGTCAGCGACTGCATATCATATACGCCACTACCGCCAATTACGCCGAGCCTGACGGGTTCCATTGGGATATTCCTCCTTTAATCCTCAATCTCCAGTTTTAGTTCCACCTGACCGACCCCAATCACATCGCCGTCGGCCAGGGGAACCGATTTGGTAATGGGTACGCCATTGAGAAAAGTGCCGTTGCGGCTATCTAAATCAGTCAGCCACCATTCGCCGTCGCGCCGGTCCAGCCGGGCGTGGTAGGACGAAACGTAAGTATCGAGCAGGATGAGGTGATTATCCGTTGCGCGGCCCAAGGTGGCTTGTGCCCGAAGATCAAAGACGTCACCCGTCTGCAAATGAGATTCGCCGCTGCTAACTACCAGCAGTCTCCCGGCAGAAACAACAATCCCGTCAGTAACCGTGGACACGTCGGGGTCCTGATCTTGAGCGCGAGCCGCCGTCCCTAGATCACGCCATATTACGTAGACGACTATGATCAGAAAAGCATAAAGGACTGCGACTGCCAGCAGTCGCAGCACCAATAAGGTCCATTCTATGCTCACGCCATAATCTCAGCGTTATTGATCAATGTTATCCCTCAGCCGAAGGCAAAGATAGCGTCGGGCGAGCATCTACGGAAGCTTGCTCCTTCTCCTTCCATACAGTCAGGCTAACTCCTGCCAGGCTGATTACGTCGCCCCCGGTCAGTGGGAGCTCCTCCCCTTGCCGGACCCGCCGACCGTTTACAGTAGTTCCACCTCGGCTACCCATATCGCTTAGGTGATAGTTCTCCGCCCGCCAGCGAAGCTGAGCGTGACGCCGAGAGACCCGTCGATCAGCCAGAATCACATCGTTGCTCAGCGCGCGGCCCAGACGAACCACGGGCTCGCCCAGAGGAAATACACGTCCTCCCAGCCGCAACGCCCACCGGCCTGCATCAACGGCTGACTGAGTGGCAGCTTTGACCGCCTGCGTATCATCAACGCCCCCCGGCTCCGCCCCGTGAGCGGCACGCACGTCTAGCCGACCGGTCCCCAACTCCCCCATAGGATGCAGGCCAACCCGCAGCCGCCCACTGAAGCGACCGCCCCTCTCACCAGCCAAACGCTGCAGGTAGCGGACTAATTCAGCGCGCAACGCCTCACCGCCGGCATCAAGCGCTTCGAAGTCGTCGGGATTGAGAAAAACCCAGTACAGGTTGGGCAGGAGCACCTGCCCATCACCATCGCTGACCCGCCCATATTCCATTGCGCGCGCCAGTCGGCGGGCTACCTCGCTAGGATGTAAGCGAGGGCGAAAGAGCCGCTCAAAAGTACCCTCCACCAACTGCTCGGCGAGCGCTTCAAAGTGATCGAGTCCATTCATCGTGCGTCAATCACCTGGGTACACCTGCACAAACTCCTCATTCTGCACACGAAAGATGTAGATCGTCGGGTCTTTCAGGTCGCCAGTGGAG
Source organism: Anaerolineae bacterium (assembly GCA_030598425.1). Taxonomy (GTDB): domain Bacteria; phylum Chloroflexota; class Anaerolineae; order 4572-78; family NAK82; genus JAUVPY01. Next base: position 2,447 of record JAUVPY010000289.1, on the reverse strand, counting down.
TCGTAGCTGATGTGTCCAAGCAACGAGTCGAAGTCAAGTCCCCTGACGGCCTCCGCCACGGCCTGCCCCCCGAAATCACTGGCTTTCTCTGCCCCATCGAGCAGAACCTTCATCGCCGTGTAGCCGTTCAGGCTATAGGTGTCAGGATTTCGATACTCCACCTCCTGGTAGGCCTTAATCCAGTCATCGCCCGCGGCCGCCCAGGGGCTAGGGCCAAAGGCGCTCACATACATTCCCTCGGCGGTCTCATTCGACTCGTCGATGGTAGCGGAGAGAAAACAGCCATCGGAGGCCAGGAAGGGAACGCTCAGACCAGCCTGGGTCAGCGCATAGCGCAGATAAGGACACTCGACCTCGTAGCCTGCGTAAAAGACGGCATCAGGGTTGGCCCCAACAACCTGGGGAACCTCGACGCTGTAATCGATCTGCTCCACAGCAACTTGAATCTGAGTCACTACCTCTACCCCCAAGGCGCGTAAATTATCAGCAACCGCTTCCGCCAAGCCGATTCCATACGGATCATCGTTGTACAGAACGGCCACCCGGCGCGCGCCCAACGTGTTGACCAGAAACTCGGCATCCACTCGAGCCTGCACGACATCGTTAGCGTTTACCCGGAAGAAGTTGGGGTAACCCTTCTGCGTGAGACTCACCTCACTGGCAGTGGGCGTAACGATGGTAAGAGGCAAATCTTTATAGATTTCCATCGCAGCCAGGGTCTGGCCGCTATTAAGGTGACCGATGACGCCCAACACCGGCTCCCCGGAGGTCACGCTCGCGGCGATTTGCTCGGCAACAGACAGAGCTGCGTCGCTGTCGCTCTCGTCATCAATCCCCTCCACCACGACACGATATCCCTTCAATCCACCTTGGGCGTTGACTTCGGCTGCCCTGAGCCGGACACCCCCTAGCACGGTCTGACCAGCGTTCGCCTGAAAGCCGCTGAGGGGAACAGCTACATAGACGATCACGTCCCCTTTGGCCGGCTCCGACGTCGAGCCAGCCCCGCCACACGCAGAGATAAACAGCGCGAATATCAAGACCAGGGAAAACAGAACATAGTTTCGTCGTTCAGTCATAAGTCACTCCGCCTAGACGCTCATTTCCGCCAAATGGGCGTGGTGCAAGTCTCACCTTAGCTACCGGGCCGCGTATACCTCGTCCATCGCCTCGCTCAAGTCCTGTAGTTGAACTACCTGCTCATCTATCTCCTGGCGGAGCCGCTCGGCACGTCCCTTTTCGGCTCCGCGTACATCAATCGCCTGCAATTGGGCATAGACAGTTCCCAGCGCGGCCAGAGTGCTCTCCAGTTGATACTCCGCTCTTTCCATCGTGTTTTGCAGGTGACTCAGATGCTCCCACTGGCGCTCTTTGTCGGAAATGGTGTTGCGCAAGGTCTTCTGCACCGCAGGATCATCTTCTTCAGCCAACCTCGTTTTGAAATTGTCAATGGCCAACGGCACGGTGCGCACGTCTCGTTTGATCACCTGATTCTGTTCGTAGCCATCAAGGCGCGAAGCTAGTCGATAAATCGCCTCGATCCAATCGTCTACCGGTTCGATAGTGCGGGCCAATCGGTCGTGCAATACCCCCTCTCGGGTATGTTGAACCGTACTAATGATCAACGCCTCGTATTCCAACGCCTTGTTGAGTTGGGCCTTGCGCTTGCGGGACCGCAGACTTTTGGGATTATATTGGTCGCGCAGCAGGTTAGCGACTACCCGAGCATTCTCCTCTTCATCAGTTATGCTGCTGAAAAAGACGATGGCCTCCGTCACGAGACCAACAGCCAAGGCAACGAAGGCCCACAGTAGAGGAAAGCCAGAGCCAGGGACCAAAGACAACAGCGCCAGGAAGGCGAAGATTACCAAGGTCAGTGCGATGATCACCGCGCTTTCCCAGCGCAGTAGTGCGTGCCAGAATATGGCCCGGCGGGCACGGCGTTCCAAGCTTTCGGTGAGGCCCCTTCGTTTGGCCATACCTATACCCGATCAGAAGTACGTAGAGAGGATTTTGTACAATCCTCGAATGGTCTCCACGTCGCCAATGCGAACCTGGCCACCGCTGGCCGTCGCGATCTGCTCCAGTGTCCCCATATCGGCGTCAGAGCCGTAGGCAATGGAAAAGACGACCACCGGCACGCCGGTACGATTGCCCTCTTCTACGTGGCGAACCAATTGGTTAAGCGTAGTGTACGAATTGTTCTCCCGCCCATCGGTCATTACTACGATAGCGTTGATACGTTCCGTATCGTTGAGATATTGAAGCCGGCTGTAAGCCTCGTCAACCGCGTCGAGGAGGGCGGTATCGCCACTGGCTTCAAGCCCTCCCACCGCCGACAGCAGTCGAGCGCGGTTGACGCCTAACTCGTCCAATTCCTCCACTCGATAGACAGACGAGGCGAAGGTGATGAGCCCCACCTGCTCTGCATCGCCCTTGATCTGTTC
>JAUVPY010000129.1 GCA_030598425.1 Anaerolineae bacterium | reverse complement strand
TCTACTGTACCTTCCTTTCTCTTTGCCCTCCAGACAGTTGTGGCTGTATGACCTATCCAATTGCGAGCCGCCCTGCGCAGTTGGGGCGACCGGGCCGGTCGCCCCTACTATGGAACACAGAGATTCGGCCAGGCTAGGCCGGAATTTCGAAGCTTTCCTCCCAGTTTCTCTGGGCGATGTCCAGGGCATCCTGAACGGTGATCTTGCCCTGTAGCAGGTCAGCGAAGACCTCGTTGTTGCCGTTGGACTCCCAGTCCCAGACGCCTTTCGAGCCCTTCAGGCGGTAGGGGCTGGCCGCCAAGTTGCCGGTCGGGCTTTGCTCAAATTCAGCGTCCTCCCACTTACCACCCTCAGTGCCGATGTTCTTCAAGACAGCTTGGAACTGTGGGCCCTTGAGGTCGAGTGGCTCGTCGAGATCGTACAGCGGCCAGCGGCCTTCGGCCTGCGACTTCATGGGAACGGCCTCGGGGCTCCAGAACCAGTTCCAGGCCACCTGGGTCTGCTCCCAATGCGGCGTCTCCTCGTTGCCGACCCGGATGAACCACTGGTTGTCGATGTTGGGAGGCAGGGCGCTCTGCATCCAGGGGACCTGTCCCTCGGCCGGTGGCGTGGCGGGCAGGCCATCCTGATTTCCGGCCACCGCAAAGTCCGAGCCGGCGGCCAGCGCCTTGTCCCACACCCACGGGCCGTGGAGCATCATCACCGACTTGCCGGCGATGTAGCTGGCCTCCATGTCGCCCTCCCACTGGCGGGTCCACATGCTGGGCGGCATCCAGCCCTTGTCGTTGGCTTCCACGAAGAACTCGTAAGCGTGACGGTAGGGGGAGTCTTCAGCGTTGAAGGCAGCTTTGCCCAGCCAGCAGTCGCGTTGTCGATCGCGTCCGCCGTCGGCGAAGGCCAGCGGCATGGCGTCCATGTAGTTGTTGCCGAAGACCCAGTTGTGCCAGGCCTGGTTGTAGAACCAGTCCACGCCGTCCTTGGTCTGGACCCAGGCCGTGCCCTCATCCAGCCACTTCTTCAGGTCATCCCAGCTCTGGACGTCTGCCTGCGGATCGAGACCGGACTCGTCCATGAGCTCCTTGTTGTACTGCCAGGTCATGACAAAGCCCTGGAAGACGTCCAGGGAGCGCGGGCCGGGTAGGCCGTGCATATCGGACCACTGGTTCTTGACGTCGAATTGCCAGCGATCCCACCAGGGGAATTCCAGCTCGCCCAGGTTGACGGCCATCTCGTAGTTGTTCCTGTCGAAGAAGATCTGCATCTCCTGGGTCAGCTCGATGGCCGGCAGGTAACCGCCTGCTACCTTGGCCTCGTGGGCGGCTGCAGTGTCCTCGTTGATGGAGAAGACGTTGACGTTGATCCCCTCGTGGCCGGCTTGGAAGACGTTCCAAATCTCGCGGTACGGTCCCTCGTACTCGGCCAGGGACATCACGTCCAGCGTTACTGCCTCACCCGCGGGTGCTTCCGCGGCCGGCGCTTCGGTGGCCGCGGGTTCCTCAGCGGGTGCTTCTTCTGCAGGTGGAGCTTCGGTGGCGGGTGCGGCGCACCCGGCAGCCACCAGGCCGGCGGCCGTCACGGCGCTGGCCCGCAGGAAGTCTCGCCGACTTAACGTTTTCTTACTCATGTCTTTCCTCCTCACGAACTATGAAATGGGATTGTTGAACATAGGACATATTGTTTCCGTTTTGGTCCAAAGTCCGCATCACCTCCTTTGAAACCTTGGCAAAGGTCTAGCAACTAATTTCTTACTCGATGTCGCATCACCTCCCCTCAATGCATTACCATCTCAAAAACAAGCGCGCTCCGAAATCAGGTACACCCAAAGATAATCTTAGCTCTGGTGGTAATACACATCCCAGCCCAGGTAGTCTTCAAATGCTTCGGCCAGGATACCCGCTACATTTGAGGCATTCATGGCCGCGTGGTGGGCGTGGCCGTTCTTACAGATGTAGCGCATCAGCTTTTGTAGCTCTGGCACCTCTATGACAGCGTGCATTCCCGACATGGGCGAAAGCGCATCATCGGTGAAGACGCCCTCACCCACATAGGTGCGAAGCATCCCGTGCCGGTCATCGGTATCAATGCGGGCGTAAGTAACCGGACCGGCACCGGGGCGCCCTTCCACAGCTCCCCAGGTGTTCTCCTGTCCCAGGATGGTGCCCAACACTTCGGCAGAGACCATTTTGATCTCCGGTACCAGGCTCTTGGCCCAGTTGCCGCAGTGGAAGAAGAGACACTTGTCCGGCTCGCTATTGAAATTGTTGTTCCAGTCCACCAGAGCGCTGGGCGTGCCCGAGGCCAGTTGCAGCGCGTACATGGAGGCCGTACCGGAAATGTCCACTTCACAGGCGCTGGGCATCAGTCTGTCGCTCATCATGCTCATGATGGTGCAAACGTTGATTCCATAGTTCTCCTGCACTGAAGTCCAGCACTGCAGCGCCGTGGCATCGATGCTCAGCTCGTCCATCCAGTCGCCGATGACGATGGCCAGCTTGGCCATCAACAACAGCGATTTGGGCGGTGCCCCCTCGGTGTTGGCATAGGCATTGATTTCTTCCAGCTTGGCGCGCACCCGCGAATCGTCGTCCGCCAGTTTGTTAGCGTTGCCCAGGGCTTCGGTCAGCTCCAAAGTAGAGACACTGATCCCCGATGATTCCAACAGCTTTTCGCTGTAGCGTACTGTTCTGAAGGCATTGGGGCGCGCCCCGACCGCCCCCAATCGCGCCGTACGCAGACCGTTCACCACGCGGCACAGGCTGAGGAAGCGGACAACTTCCGCTTTGAATTCGTCTGAATTAGGTGCCACGGTGTGATTCTCAGTGACACTGAAGGGATAGCCAAATTGATACAGGTTGTTGCAGACGGAGATTTTACCACAGAAGGCATCACGGCGACCGGCGGCCGTCAGTTCGTCTATGCTGTCGGGAAAGGCGTGTACCAGAATGGGCACGTCCAGGCCCGAGAGCTTGATAGCGTCGACAATGCCCAATTCATCGCCGAAGTTAGGCAGGGTAACCAGAACGCCGTCGATCTTGTCCCGATTGGCCTTGAATAGCTCCGCGCACTTCTGTGAGTCTGCCCACGTCTCGGTCGCACCCAGGTTGGTGTCGTCCTCACTCAGTGCGACAGTCTCAACACCCATTCCGTTCAGAGTCGCCAACACTTCCTTACGCCCTTCCTCGACCAGTTTGTCGGCAAAGAAGTTGCGATTACCAACCATGACCCCCAGTGTCGGTTTACCCGTCTTCATATCGCCGCTTATCTCCTTTCGAAAGTTTGAAAAAACAGTCGGTTTATTTGGCGGAAAGTGATGTGATTATTCACTCGAGTATCACACTTGATAGCTCTGACTATGGGAAAAAGACGGCTTTCAGGGCTTTGCCTTCGAGTGCCAGGGTCGCCCCCTGTTTGAATTCGGAGAGCGGGAATCGATGGGTGACCAGTTCATCCATCGGGATCCGACCGGAGGCGACGAACTTCAGCGCCAGACGATAATGCCTGGGGGAGAAGATCGTGGTCCCAATCAAGTGCAGACCGTTGTAGTGGACGATGTTCATATCCACGCCCGGTTTGCTGTCGTCTTTGGGCAACCCCCCGAAGAGCAGGATACGACCGCCCTTTCGTGCCATTTCCACCGCCTGAACTTGGGCAACGGGCGCTGGGGTAGCTGTCACGATTACATCCGCGCCTTCGCCACCGGTCAGCCTGCGAACCTCTTCCACAAGATCGGTTTTGGCAACGTTGATGGTAGCATCCGGCTCAAAGGCTTCGGCCAGCTTGAGGCGATCGTCCACTATGTCGGCTACGAAGACCTTGTCCGCGCCTCTGGCCCGCGCCAGGCTGATGTGAATACACCCGACAGGCCCGGCCCCGATGATGACCACTGTATCCCCCAGGCCTACTTGTCCTTTCTCCTGGGCGTGGATGCTGGAGGAAATAGGCTCAGTTATGGCGGCGAAGGCGGGATCCAAACCTTCAGGGACACGGTCCATTGTACCCAGTCTCACACATTCTTCTGGGATGGCGATGTAGTCCGCGAAGCCGCCTGGCCACGCCTGGGCGATCTCGAGATAGTTCTCGCAAAGCTCGTATTCCCCGTTGAGACAGAAATCGCATACGCCACAGAAGGCCAATGGCCCGACCGCTAGCAGGTCACCGTTACTCCATTTCCCCTGATAACCAGAACCTACCTCCACGACCGTTCCGCAGATCTCGTGACCGATGATCCAGGGGAATGTGACTTTCCTATGTCCGCCGCGTAGGGTTCTCAGGTCTGAACCGCATAATCCGCACGCCTTGACTTCTAGAAGAAGGCCACCCTCTGGAACATCAGGTGCTGGAACCTCCTCCACGTCAAACTCCATCGGCGCACGAACGACGACACCTTGCATAGCGTCAACTATCCTCCAGACCCGAGCATGGCATCTTGCATTTGGCGCAGCTTGTAGACTACCTTGGTCGTGTCGGGTGCGATGTTCTCTTCGGTCAACAGCGCTCCCTTGGGGATGTCTTTGAGCACCTTCGCGCCTGACGCGAGACCGGTCGGTACCGCTTTTTTTGCCTTTGCCTCTTCGTAGGTGTAGAACGTGCTATAAATGTCAGCGCTGCCGATTCCGCCGACCGTTTCCCCGGCCCTGAGATCTCGCTTGGCGATGGGGATTACTTCAGAAACCAGCCCGTTGGTGGGAACCAGTGTGGCTTCCTTATAGATGACTGCTTCGGCGGCCGAAAGCGGCGTCTCGATGCTGCACAGATGATAAGGTCGATACAGCAGGTAATAGGGGCCGGGGCCCATGGAGTAGAATTTCATATCGGCCACGATACGCGGATCATCGGTGGTGATGATAGCAAAAACGCCGGGTGCCACCTTGCCCGTCGAATAGTCCACGCAGCCGCGTTTGGTGAGGATGCCGCCGTCCTCCGTGGGGACAAAAACCTTGTTCAGCTCTTCGACGTCCACCTTCGCTCCGTGGCCGCCGGGTACGTCTGGTACCAGGCCGGTCGCATTGGACATAGCGGCCAGCTCGACCATCGTCTTGGTGCCGTCCTTAAAAGCGGCCAGCATCTTGGGATTCATGTCCTTGCTTTCCGCTTCTTCTCGGCACGACTCGGGTGTTGCGTCATAATCGATCGGATTATTCTTGCCCTTCCCCAGACACACCACTTCGAAGCCTAGAGTACGGGAGAAGTTGTACAGCATCTTGCAAACACCCGGCTCATCTCCCATTGCCACCGTGTATACACAACCCACTTTCTGCGCCAATCGGTACAGAAAAACGCCGACGGTAACGTCTGTCTCGACGTTTAACATGACAATGTGTTTCTGGTTCAGGATACTGTTCCAGGCCACCTGTGCCCCGACTTCGGTCACGCCGGTCGCTTCGACGAGGACGTCCAGGCTCTCAAGTTGGGGCAACACCAGGGCGTCCTCGGTGACCACGTACCGGTCCTTGCGAAGGGCGTCTTCGGCTTCGTTTGGGTCATTCGTCGTGCAGATGTCAGACTCGGGAACGCCGGTTGATTTTAATGTGGCCAGGGGCCGGTCGGGGATGATATCGGCTATGACCTGCGTGTCCAAGCCGGCCATCTGACCCGTAATGTGAACCATTCCAGAGCCTTCTTGCCCGCATCCTACCAGGCCAAGCCGGATTGGATTGCCGGCCGCTTCTCGTCTCTGCAAATGCTCGTAGAGTTCCATACGATATTCTCCTCAGTTGTTGGGGGTTGTAGTAGGCAGTCTCCGCCCCAAAGAGGACCTACCAATTCGACGATGAACTGAGCTACCGGGGTTTTATCACGGTTTTTCCAGCAGCCTGGCGGCAATTCGGTCGTCAGTGACCAGTACGTTGATGAATTTGCCGCGTAAGGCGGCGCGTATAACCTCGAATTTCTCCGCACCGCCCGCGACGCCGATGACGCGAGGGATTCTCTGTATCTGATCCAAGTCGAGGCCGATGATCCTGTCGTTGATTTCGTGTTTGATCGGCTGACCGTCTTTGTCAAAGAAGCGCAGGGCAACGTCGCCTACAGCGCCCCGCGCCTTTAGCTGCTCGACCTCTTCGGCGAGAATAGCGCCTGCCTGCATCACGACCGAGTCAGGGACAGGCACCCCGATTCCTACCATAGCAACGTCCGATTTGGCGCTCAGTGCCATAGTATCCGAGATCTGTGGGTCGGCCAGCAAGGAGTCACGTACCATTTTGCTGGCTACGATCCCCGGCGCGGATATCAAGCGTGGCCTGGCCCCGAAGGCTTGCGCCATCCTACGCGCAATATCATTTCCGTGAACTTCCGCCTCCGGTCGCCCCAGTCCTCCCATCACCTGCACCACGGTCATATCAGGCCAATGTTTGACAGGAACGGCATCCACTACCGAGAGCAGCGTGCTTCCCCAGCTTACGCTGAGCACGCCATCGCCTTGAAGACAGCGAAGTAAGCAGCCGACTGCCGCCGGCCCTAGCTCGGCGGTCACGACTGGCTTCTCAGCGCTGGAGGGTGAGATGACGACAGCCTCGTCAAGGCCGTACGTGGACTCTAGCTCGCGTTCTAAGTCAGCGTGGGAATCTTCCGGGGAGATGACCGTTATTTGAACGAGCTTTTCCTGCCGCGCCTGCTGCAGCAAGCGCGAGACCTTTATGCGGGAGATGCCAAAGCGTTTGCCAATCTGGCCTTGGGTGAAGCCATCTTCGTAATAGGCTTTGGCAATCTTGTATAGCAGTCTCTCTTGGTCTCCGGTGATCGCCATGGCCACACCGCCCGTTCAAATGAACAATACCGTTCACATGTGCGTATAATATGATATCATACCTTTGCCAGGGTGTCAAGTGTTCAGTATTGAACACATGAACGTTTTTAGGGGGTTAGGCTCATTCGGTGGGCTGATCGGACGAGGATAACTCGATGAGGAGCCTGAGCCAATGATTGAAATCATCGTCTGCTAAAGAAAGTGCGTTCAAAACGCAC
>JAUVPY010000194.1 GCA_030598425.1 Anaerolineae bacterium | reverse complement strand
TTGTAGTCCTTACTCACGGCGGCGAGACCTTACCGGTCCTCAAGGCCTAGAAAGTAACAGAAAGGAGGGTTAGCATCCCATGTGACTAGGAAGGCCGGCCTGGCAGTACTTGTGACTGCTCGGCTCTCAATGCACTAAATTGTGGTCAGAACATCCAAGTTGCTGATGTCAATAGATTAGGATTGACGCCTATACTGTGTCACAAAAGAGAGGAGATTCGAATGATGTGGGCAAAAAAGCTTGCTTTGCTGCTTCTGGTTACCATGCTCGCAACGTACGCGGCGAGCTGCGCCCCGGCCGCCACCGAGGCACCCCAGGCTACCGAGGCACCCCAGGCTACCGAAGCACCCGAGGCTACCGAGGCACCCGAGGCGGCTGAAGCTGAACCAGCCGAAGCGGAGGCCACGGGTGCTACGTCGACTGAGCGGGCCGTTCAGGCCCTGGCAGCGATGGACCTGGAACCGGGTACCGAGTTTACCATATTCTCTGAAGACCTGTCGATTAAGATGGCCGAGGCCAATGTCGACGCATTCAATGAGCAGACGGGCCTGGTGCTGAAACCTATGGACGCCCCCTTCGGGGAACACAGTATCAAGATCATGCAGGACGCGATGAACCAGACCGGGACCTATGACATCGTCATCCTCCAGTGGTCGTCCTTGGGCGACCTGTACAATGCTGGCTATCTCACCCCGCTGACCGAGTGGGCGGACAAATACGACCCGGATCTGGACGACGTAATCGCCCCCTTTAGTACGGTTTGGTCCGAGTACGCTGGCGAGATCTATGGCCTCCCGACCGATGGGGATACCTGGATCCTGTACTATCGCCGGGATTTATTCGAGGACCCCGATGAGCAAGCGGCCTTCCAGGCCGAATACGGCTACGACTTGGCGCCTCCGGAGAACTGGGACCAATTCAACGACATCGCCGAATTCTTTACCCGGCCGGACGAAAACCTGTACGGCTACGTTGAGTGGCGGGCCAAAGGGTTCGTGTACCCTTGGTTCTTCCAGCGGTTGGCCGGACTGGGTGGTGTCTATTTCGAAGAGGGTATGGTGCCGGGTATCAACAGTCCCGAGGGGGTTCAGGCTCTGGAGGATATGAAGGCGCTGAGCGCGTACATGACTCCGGATGTGTTTAGCTATGGCTACGGAGAGACGGTGCAGGCCTTCGCCCAGGGGCACGCGGCTATGTTGAATACCTGGCCGGCGGCGGGCAAAAACATCGCCAATACCGAGGAGTCGGTGGTGGCGGACAATGTTGGATACACGACCACTCCTGGTTATGTGCTTGATGGGGAATTAAATAAGTTAACCATGACCATCCCCGGTTTCTCGCTGGTCGTAAACGCGCACACCGAGAAGCCTCCGGAGGCCGTCTATCTAGTTTCCCAGTGGCTGGCCAGCTCCGAGCAACTCAAGCGGGCGAATCTGAACCTGGCTGGCAACACGGACGTAGTGCGAGAGTCTGTGTTTAATGATCCCGAGGTGCGCGAGAAGATCCCGGGCGGCGGTGAGTACCTGGATGCCCAGATGGCCAACATTGCCCAAGGTTATCCAGAGTATATCCTGCCCGGTGCCGAGGAGTATAATGGGATTCTGGAGATTGAGATCTCTAACTACCTGACGGGTGAGACCGAATCGGCCCAAGAGACTCTCGACAAGGTCGCTACTGAGTGGGAGAGAATAACCGATAAGCACGGGCGTGAAAAGCAAGAAGAGCTGTATAAGGCCTTCTTTGAAGCCTACAATCAGGCCCAAGCGGAGGCCCAAGCACAGTAGCCTTTGCAACAACGAGGGGGCCCTCCTTCGAGGGTTCCCTCGCGTGCCTGGTTGTAGTGAGGTAACTGAATGAGTTCCTCCAGCGGAGGATTGTCTGGTCCAAATAACATCCGTTCCCGGGTCGGGGGGCTATCGGACCGCCATGTCAGGTGGTTGCTGATGCTGCCGCTTCTGCTGCTCGTGTTCATGAGCCTCTATCCTACCTTAAGCGCTCTATATATGAGCCTTCACCAATGGGAAGGAGCGATACCGGAGCGTCCCTTCATTGGCCTGGAAAACTATGAGCGGCTCCTAACCGCTGATGAACGTTTTGGAAACGGCATGGTGATCACCCTGATCATCTTAGGCGTGAACCTGATCTTGCAGATGGTGCTGGGGCTGTCTCTGGCGCTGCTCTTCAGCGGTGAGTTTTGGGGCAAGAAGGTGCTGACCACCGTCTTCCTGATACCGGTGATGATAAGTCCCGTCGTGGTGGGATTCACAGCCCGTATGGCATTTGTCAACGAGTTTGGTTTTGTGGCGGAAACGGTAAATTGGATTTTTCAGCTTGAACCGGGCCTGGCCTGGCTGTCGGACCCCTTCTGGGCCAAGGTGGTCGTGATTGTGGCCGATACCTGGCAGTGGACCCCCTTTGTCTTTTTGATTCTCCTTTCGGGGCTGGCCTCGCTGCCTCAGGAACCGTATGAGGCAGCCCAGGTAGATGGAGCCAGTGCCTGGCAGGCTTTTTGGCACCTTACCTTGCCTCAAATGCGATACATTCTGCTAGTGGTGTTGCTGATCCGTGGCTTGGACTTGCTAAAGCTATTTGATGTGGTAATGCTAAGCACTGCGGCTGGGCCGGGTACGGCGACGGAGACCATCTCCGTGTACATCTATCAGCTTGCATTCCGGTACTGGAGTTTTGGGTACGCAGCCGCTGCCTCGTTTCTTCTGCTCATCGTCGTCATTGTCGTCGCTACCCTTTTGATTCGGATGATTGGAGGTGTTAGCGAGGAATGAGCGGAAGACGCGAACAATCTTCTGTCGATCGGAAATCGGGTGAGCAAGCAAATAAGACCCCAGCCGGGCATGGCCAGAGGGCACATGGATACCGGTCTACTCAAAAGCGAAAGCGGCGCATACTGGATGTTGTGCGTGTGCTTGTGGTGTTGATCGTCGTGGTGATCACGGTTGTCCCTATATTGTGGATCATACTTAGCGGCTTCAAATCACAAGGCGAGTGCTTGCACAACCCGCCTATATGGATTCCTCGCAATCCCTCGTGGGCCAACTACCAGGATATGTGGACCGACGGTGGCGCTTTGTCCCTAAAAAACAGTCTGATTGTGACGGTAGGCGGCACCCTCGTTGCTGTATTAGGCGGAGTCCTGGTCGCCTACAGCATATCTCGTTTTCGGACGGGAGGGCAACACCTGGCCAACTGGGTGCTGTCGGTCAAGTTCCTACCCCCGATTGCCTTTGCTATCCCCATCGCCACCATGTACCGGGTACTGCACCTCATCGACACCCACTTTGGATTGATCCTGGTTTACGGAGCCTTCAATCTGCCCTTTGTGGTCTGGACCATGAAAGGATTCATGGACGAGGTCCCCAGGCAACTGGACGAATCGGCTATGATCGACGGCTGCACTCGGATCGGTGTTATGTGGCGGATCGTCCTACCCCTGTCGGCCCCGGGGCTAGTGTCTGCCACGCTGCTGACTTTTATTTTCATATGGAGTGAGTATCTTTTTGCGCTAGTGCTCGGCCAGAACGAACTTTTCACCGTCCCCGTACGGCTATCTTCGTATTATAGTCAGGCAGAAGGATGGGTTTGCGCTCCTCAGGCTGCCCTGGCCACACTGGCCATCTTGCCGATGATCGCCATGGCCTTCATCGGTCAGCGCTTTATCGTCCGCGCTATGACCTTCGGTGCTGTAAAACAGTAGACTACCGGGACTTGACGCAACATCGGTTGCTTCCCATTTTTTCTGACTGAACCTTACCTGAAGGGAGGGTATCTATGCCTATACTCGTGAAGCAGAAGTTCCCACGCTGTACGTTATGCGGCAAGATGTTGCTATTAAATGTTAAACCGATTGTCATCGGCGACCACCGGCTATGCTCTGAGCGGTGTGTTCAGCTTCTCCACAAGCTGCGTCCTGACGAGGTCCCTGAAGAGGCCAAAGAAGAGTTGGGCTAGGCAGAAACAAAAACTTACCTGATGGAGGGAATAGTAACTATGGCAGTCCGTTTAGGGGTTGACGTAGGCGGTACCTTTACTGATTTGGTCCTCATCGACGAAGCGTCGGGAGAGGTACTGACGGCCAAGTCTAGCAGTACCCCGGAGAACCCAATTGAGGGCGTCATGGAGGTCATCCGGCTGGCGGGTGTGGCCGGCAATGAGATCGAGACTCTTGTTCACGGGACTACTGTGGCGACCAATGCCCTCTTGGAACGCAAAGGAGCTAAAACCGGCTTCATTTGCACACAGGGATTTCGGGATATCATCTTCATCCAACGCATGAACCGCAAGTACCACTATGACCTGGAATGGGACAAGCCCAAGCTGCCGGTTAACCGCAGCGATTGTCTGGAGGTTGCCGAGCGCGTTGATTATAAGGGTGAGGTCCTACAACCATTAGATGAAGCTGGGGCGCGTGAGGTCATCCTGGAGTTTAAGCGACGCGGCATCGAGGCCATTGCGGTGTGTTTTCTGTTTGCCTATCTACATCCCCAACACGAACTGCGGATGCGGGAGTTGATTGAGGAACTCTATCCTGAGGCATACGTCTCATTGTCTCACGAAGTCTATCCTCGTTGGCGCGAGTACGAGCGAGCCAGCACTACAATTCTAGACGCCTTCCTGAAGCCACTCGTGCACACCTACGTCCACAATCTGAACGACGGCCTCAAGGCTAATCAGATTGATACTCATTTCCTGATGATGAAGTCCAACGGAGGTGTAACCGACTATGCTTCCGTGGCCAGAAAGCCGGTGGATCTTATGATCTCTGGGCCGGTGGGTGGCGTATTGGCGACCGTCTATTTGGGCAACCTAACTGGCCGTGAGAATCTGATCGCGGCTGACATGGGCGGCACCAGTTTTGACGTCAGCCTGATTGCCCGTGGGCAGTTCAACCGCTCTACCGGGGTTGAGCTGGAATGGGGGCTGCCCATCCGCACCTCTATGGTCGACGTCAAAACTATCGGCGCCGGGGGTGGTTCGCTGGCGTGGGTAGACAAGGGTGGCCTGCTGCGGGTGGGACCGCAGAGCGCGGGCGCCAACCCGGGCCCGGTGTGTTATTCACGGGGCGGGACCGAGCCGACCGTCACCGATGCCAATGTCGTGCTGGGTCGCCTGAATCCGGATCGATTCGCAGGTGGTCAGTTCAAGCTTGATAAGGCAGCGGCGGAGGCCGCCATTGCACGCTATGCTGAACTGCTCGGGCGTAGCTTACACGAGACAGCACATAGCATCGTAGAGTTAGTCAATTGGAACATGGTAAACGCCATTCGGTTGGTCTCCATCGACCGAGGGCTTGATCCGCGGGACTTCACGTTGGCCTCCTTCGGTGGTGCTGCGGCGGCGCACGCAGCCTCGTTGGCCGAGATTATGGAGATTCACGAGGTCCTGGTACCAGTACATCCAGGGGTGCTCTCTGCCCTGGGCCTGACCACGGCTGATATGCGGGTGGATGTTTCCCAAACCGCCAACATGCGCTCCGACCTAATTGATTTGCGTGCGGTCAATGCCACGCTGAAAGATTTGCGGCGTCGGGCTGTGGAAACCATTGTGTATGAAGGCTATCGCGGAGAACCGACCATCATTGAAACAATTGAGATGCGGTATCACGGTCAGAATTATGGCGTAGAAGTTGTGATACCCCAGGCAGGAGAGAAGTTGAACGAATCAGGTTTGGTGGAGACCTATGACCGTTTCGTAGCTCAGCACGAGTCGCTATATGGATACAGCATTCCGGATGAGATCATTGAGTTCGTGAATTTTAATGTTATTGCCGGAGGTTCAACTATCAAACCTGACTTGCCGCGCATAGATAGGAATGGGATAGCAACACCTGCAGACAGCCGGGACGTATATTTCGCTGAAACCGGAGGATTCGTAGAGTGCCCGATCTATTGGCGTGACGATTTGACG
>JAUVPY010000041.1 GCA_030598425.1 Anaerolineae bacterium | reverse complement strand
GGCCCCCAGGACCACCAAGGTGAGACCGACAGCACGGGCGTACGTCAGGTTGGGCCCGACAACCAGTTCGCCGATCATAAACGGATGGAGCGTGCCGCAACTGACTGAGCAGCGATAGCGGAACTTGCCCACTCGATCGGCTACGAATTCCACCTGCTGCGAGATGCCCGGTTCCACGCGGGTTTCAATGCCATAGCCGTCCAGGTAGAAACCGTGCACGACGTCAGCAGCTTGTAAGGTGAGGCGCACTCGATCACCCCGGTTAACACGCAACACCGGCGGGTCGAAGGCAAATTGATCGGCCTCTATCGTCACCTGTCGGGTAGCAGGTGCGGCGGTCAGAGGGGCGGGGAGCAGCAACACAACCAATGCCAGTCCCACAAAGGGGACCAAACTGAGGAGTCGGGCGCGCATCATTGGATCGGTTCGGTGTCGGTCGGCGGACCGTACTGGCTGTATTCGGCATCCACGTAGGCGCGAATCTCTTTCAAGTCTTTGCCCTGGCCCATTAATCGCATCACGTCCCGCGTGATATCAATACAGATGCTTCAACCAAAGGCGTGGTTCTCAAACTCAATAGACCCGTCAGAACGCACCTCCTTGATATAGCACTGCAAGTTGTTCTGGTGACCCACCGCCCCACAGCCGCAATAGCAGGGGAAATCACTCAATACGTCGGGGTTGGCGATGGCGAAGCGGTAGGCTTCTTTCACCTGCGGAGGCGCATCCTGGACGAAGTCCGGCAGCGCGGACTCGGGCGCCAGGGTGAGTTTCTCCTGGGCGGTTCCGGCCGGGCCAGCACACGCGCTGATGCCTGAGATCGTGACCAGGAGGAGCAGTATCAATATAGAAAAAGGGCTTAACCTCATCCTCTCACCTCATCTGTTCGTGTCCCACACGCTGGTGTTCCTATTTTAGGTAAATGCGACATAAAAGATAGTGATACTCCTCCCGGATTTAGGTGACAAGTATCGTTCATTCGATATCCTGTTTCATCAACTCGTACTGATCACGCGTGATCTCCCCCCTGATCCGTGATTTAGGTGACAAGTATCGTTCATTCAATATCCTGTTTCATCAGCTCGTACTGATCACGCGTGATCTCCCCTCTGACGTAACGTCTGTCCAGAATCTCCTGGGCGCTGAGGTCCTGGTCGGTCGAGATTGACATCTCGCGGTTGCTGCGTGGAAAGAGGGCACTGGCCAACCAGACCGCCAGGGCGATCAGCCCGCCCCAGAAGAGGAGCATGAGCAACAGCCCAAAGACCCCACAGCCCAGCCCCATGCCCATCATGATTTTTGCTCCTTTCGCCTTTCGTTTGCAGTGTTCGCCACGAAAGACATCGTTCATTTCAATTCGTGCCAACATTATAATTGCGGCGATTAAAGTTTCTTTGAAGCAATTATAAAGATTTGGTAAAGAACTAGGTAGTGTTGACATTTGATTTAGCAGCTGAGAGACATCATCAGACTCTTCGCTGGAGCCTCAGAGGGCAAGGACAATATGTCAACACGGCCCAGACCCTGGCGGGTTTTCCCTAGGCGTTCAGGAACCTATCTCCCGTCTTCTTTACACAACCTTTACTGATCCGAACATAACTATCTAAACTTTTTTGCGGCCCCATGGAAGCCCGAATTTGTTTAGTTTCATATGTTCGGATCAGTAATTCCGCTTTATCGTTTCTTCAATCAGGCTTGCTAAACTATCGCCAGTGATGTGAAATCAGATGTGCAGCCACCCAGAGGGAGCACGCATCGCTGAAACACGAGACTGGAGAAGACCAAGTCTTGAAGAAAACCGAAAGGAGACAAAAACAACGATGAAGACTTTTGCACTTGTGTTGGGCACCATTACGCTGGCGGTTGTGTTGGTCGCAGCCGGCTTCTGGTTGGGCCTCACCCTGAATCAAGGGCGGTGGGGATACGGCATGATGGGACCTGGTACGATGATGGGCACGGGCATGATGGGCAGTGGTTGGGCCGGGATGCCGTGTGACGAAGGTTGGCAGGGATCTGGCACGATGGGGCGTGGTTGGGAGGCTATGTCCTGTGACGAGGCGTACGTTACGCCAGGCGACGGTGGCGTCACTTCCCTCGAAGAGGTGGAGACAATTGTCGATCGCTACGTGGATCGCTTGGGCTACACTGGCCTGGAAGCAACGGAGGTGATGGAGTTTGAGCGTAACTATTACGCCATCGTCGCTGAGGAGACCACCGACATCGGGGCTATGGAATTGCTAATAGACAAAGCCGGCGGTGCCGTGGGGCCAGAGCCAGGGCCGAACATGATGTGGAACGACAAATATGGTATGATGGGGCAGGGCAATATGATGGGCATGATGGGTGGTTACGCCGAGGGTAGGATGACCCTGTCGCCCGAAGAAGCGCAGGGCGTGGCGCAGCGCTGGTTGGGGTGAGAAGGAAGCACTGGCGCTAGCGGCCGCTGTCGAGAGTGATTCCGAACACATGATCGCTCGGGGCATTCGCCAAGCGGCCGAGGACCGTCAACTCGCGTTGCCCCACGTCACCGGCTTCGAGGCGATCAAGGAGCGCGGCGTGCGGGCCAGCAACAGCGGCCATACCTCCTACGTGGGCGGCCCACGCCTGCTGGAGATGCTTGAGCCGGGGCGATCAGAGACGCTCGTCCGCTTCGCGGCAGAGGCCGGCGCCAAGAGCCAAAGCGTGGTCTATCTGGTGGAGGACGACCAAGTGGCCGCCGCGTTTGCTCTGGCCGACGTAATCCGGCCGGAGAGCAAGCAGGCGGTGCGACGATTGCACGAGATGGGCGTTGAAGTGGCCATGCTCACCGGCGATAGCGAGGCCGTCGCCAAAGCGGTGGCCGAGGAGCTGGGTATCGACCGCTACTTTGCCGAAGTGTTGCCCGAGCACAAGGACCAAAAAGTGGCCGAGTTGCAGGCCCAGGGACGGCGCGTAGCCATGGTAGGTGACGGCGTCAACGACGCCCCGGCCCTCACCCGAGCTGACGTGGGCATCGCCATCGGCAGCGGCACCGACGTGGCTGTAGAGTCGGCGGACATCATCTTGGTCAAGAACAACCCGCTGGACGTGGTCAAGATCGTTGAGCTGAGCCGGGCCAGCTATCGCAAAATGACCGAGAACTTGATTTGGGCTACTGGCTACAATGTGATTGCCTTGCCCTTGGCGGCTGGCATCCTGGCCCCCTTCGGTATTCTGCTGTCGCCGGCGCTGGGTGCGCTGTTCATGTCTCTCAGCACTGTGATTGTAGCCATCAACGCCCAGTTGCTGCGTCGAGCGCAGGTGACAGGGTAACAAGTCACCAATCGGTTACGCTCCCTAAATTTCGGCTGCCAGAAAGGGATTATGCCGCCGCCGGGCTGGCCGCCCGTAGCGGATCGTACTCTTCCTTCAGCTCGTGCCGGAACTGTCGCGTGTAAAGCTGGTAGTAGTGCCCCCGGGCGCGCATCAATTCGGCGTGGCCCCCCATCTCGGAGATCTTCCCCTTTTCGATAACCAGAATCCGATCCGCCCGCTTGATGGTCGACAGCCGGTGGGCGATGACGAAGCTGGTGCGGTCCTGCATCAAGGCTTCCATACCCTGCTGGATCAAGGCCTCGGTCAGCGTGTCCACCGAACTCGTCGCCTCATCCATGATAAAGATCTCCGGGCGCGCCAGGATCGCTCGCGCCAGGCTAACGAGCTGCTTCTGTCCCACCGAAAGCAAGTTACCCCCCTCGCCCACTTCGGTCTCATATCCCCCATCCAAGGTGACAATGAAGTCGTGGGCGCCGGCTAGTCTGGCCGCTCCGTCTATCTCCTCATCCGTGGCGTCCAAACGCCCATAGCGGATATTCTCGCGCACCGTGCCGGAGAAAAGGTGTGGCGTTTGTAACACCATGCCAATCCGGGACTGGATGGCGTGCAGCGACAACCCCGTGTAATCCCGCCCGCCAATGCAGATGACGCCCCGTTTGGGCTCATAGAAGCGACACAGCAAATTGACGATGGTCGATTTGCCGCCACCCGTAGGGCCCACTAGGGCGATCGTCTCGCCCCGTTTCACAGCCAGCGTGAAATCCTCCAGAACCGGCTTGCCTTCCTCGTAGTAGAAATCCACGTGGTCAAACTCGATATCGCCGCGGATGGTGCCCGGATCGACGGCGTCAGGCCGGTCCGTCACCTCCGGCTCCGCGTCGATCAACGAGAAGACGCGCTCGGCCGAAGCGATGGCGTGCTGCATTTCGGCGTACACACGCGCCAGGTCCTGGACAGGCCAGAGCATGAAGGTGACATACGAGATAAACGCCTGGATCCCACCTACGGTCATGGCGCCATACTCGGCCTGCAGACCGCCAAAAAAGACAATGCTGCCGATGGCCACCGCGCTGATGAGCTGCACCACGGGCAAAAACAGCGCCGAGAGCCAGGCCGCCCGGTACCCTGCCTGATACATCTCGCTCGAAAGCCCCCCGAACTCCTCCAGGTTCTGCTCCTCCCGGCCGAGCGCCTTGACCACCCGTACACCGGTTATGCTCTCATTGTAAGCCCCCGTCATCTTGGAGTTGGCTTTGCGCACCAACCGATACTGGACGATGATCCGCTTTTTAAACTGAGCCGCAACAACCACCAGCACCGGGATGGTGACAAACACGATAAGCGCCAGCCTCCAGTTGATGATCAGCATAAAGATGACGGCTGTGGTTATGTTAAGTACGGCCCAGGTAATGTCCAGCAATCCCCACGTTACCAACCGGGCGATGCGCTCAGAATCGGAGGTGACACGCGACATGATCCAGCCCACCGGCGTCCGGTCGAAGTAGGAGAAGGACAGGTCCTGCAGGTGGTCGAACATCTTTTTGCGCAGGTCATATTGCACTCGTTCGCCCAGCACGCCGGCCAGGACAATGAAACCGAAGACGTTGACCGCCTGTACGACGATCAGGAGGCCGTAGACGGTAACGATCCGGACGAGGGCCTCTGTGTCGCCGGCGACGATGCCTTTGTCGATGATCTGCATGCTGAGGAACGTGAAAAACGAATCCAGGGCTGACACCACGCCGATGGTGAGCATGAAGCCTACTACCCACTTCCAGTGCGGTTTGGTCTGGGCTAGAATGCGAAGGACGGTGCGGCCATTAAACTGGGAGGTAAATTCCTCTTCTTCAAACTCATAGTGCGACACTGGCCACCTCCCTCTCCAGTTCGATATCAATGCGGGTCTGCAAATCGTAAATCTCCCGGTAAATGCCCGGCTGCGCCAGAAGTTCCTGGTGGGTACCCTTTTGGACAATCTGTCCCTTGTCGAGCACCAGGATCAAGTCAGCGATCATCACGCTCTGAATCCGGTGCGCGATGATGAAGGTAGTGCGGCCCTGCATCAGCCCCTCCAATGCCGCGCGAATGGCGCCCTCCGTCCCGGCGTCAACTGAGGACGTCGCGTCATCCAGGATGAGAATACGCGGATCACTTAGCAGCGTGCGTGCAATGACCACCCGCTGCTTCTGACCACCGGAGAGCGTCACCCCCTTTTCGCCGACCAAGGTGTCGTAGCCGTCGGGGAACGTGGCAATCACATCGTGGATGGCAGCGGCCCGGGCGGCGGCTTCGATCTCGGCCTGGGAGACGTCCCGACCTACCCCATAGGTGATGTTCTCGCGGATGGTGCGCGAGAAGAGGAATGGCTCTTGCTCGACGATGCCGATCTGCTGGCGCAAGTACTCACGCGGGTAAGCACTAAGCTCTACGCCGTCCAGCGTCAAGCTGCCGCCGGTGTACTCATAGAAGCGCGGCAGCAGGTTGACCAGACTCGTTTTGCCGGAGCCGGTAGAGCCCAGCAAAGCCAGGGCCTGGCCCGGCTCGCAGCGGAAACTGATCTCCTTCAGCACCGGGCTACTCGAATCGTACTCAAAGCAGACGTCCTGAAAGACGAGTTCTCCCCGCAGATCACCATTCGGCGAGTACGTGCCCGCGGTCAGTGGTTCACGCTCTTCTTCGATGATCTCGGTCACGCGCCCGTAAGACACCATTCCGGTTGACATCTGCACAATCAACCGGCCCAAGTTGCGCATGGGCCAGATGATCCAGATCACCATACCGGTATAGGCCATGTAAGTGCCAACCGTAATCGTGCCGTTGATGGCCATCAGCGCGCCCACGAAGAAACCGGCCAGCATCTGTAAGCCACACAGAATATCAGTGACTGGCCAATACAGCGAGTGCATCATCAGCAATTGCCGGCCGCGCTGGAACTTCTCCCAGTTGTCCGTTTCAAACCGATCTCGTTCGTAAGCCTGTCGGGCAAAGGCCTTGACCACCCGCACGCCGCTCAGATTCTCCTGCAAGGTGCTGGAGAGAGTGGCTTCCTGTTCCTGATAGGATTCGTACGCCTTTGATACGCGCTTGAAGAAGAAGACCGAAATAAGCACGATCAGCGGTACCACGATTACGGAGAAGAGCGCCAACTTCCAGTTCAGGTTCAACAGAACCGTCAGGTTGATCGCAAACAGCAAAACGATGCGCCCCACCCCGATGGCCTGATCGGCAAAGAAGCGGCGCAGCGCATCGACGTCTGAGGTCGAACGCTGGACCAACTCGCCGGTCTGCGAATGATCGTGGTAGGTAAAGGACAAGCGTTGAATGTGGTCGAACAGGTAATTGCGCAAACGCAGCACAACCCCTTCGGCCGTCTGAGCCGCGAGCCGGCCGCTCAGGAAGGTGAAGGTGCCTTCAAACAAGGCCAGGCCCACAAAGCCCAGCGCGATCAAAAGTAATGTGCCTGCCGACTCGCCCTGGCCCAAAACGTCGTCGACGTAATGGCGCAGCAACAAGTAGGTGACTGTTTTCGATGTCGCTGCCAGAGCCAGGCTGAGCGTCGCCCCCAAGTATTTCAGGCGAAAGCCCGTCATCATTCGCCACAGCCCACGCAGGCGATTGGACGAAACTGCGTTTTTGAGATCGTACGAGGATGTTGAGGTAGCAAGTGCCAAGGTTAACCCCTCCACATAGCAAAAACGGCCGAAGTTGCTGTCAAGCAGCCCACGGCCGTTTCGATACGATTCCCTCGGATGAGGCAGAAAAAAGGCCGTGAGCGGGTACGCCCACGGCCCGGCATCTTATGTCAAATCACCAGTAGATGGACGCACTACGCCCCAAGTTCACGACGCCGCGGTCAGCGTGTGGCCGCGGTGAAATGCTAGGGAACATTCCAACGTAGTGCATTGATTCCACCTCCTCTTACGAGATTTCGAAAGCCAGTATAACACACGCCGAGACGAGTGTCAAGACCCAATTTGAGGTGCGGCTCATGTGTGATATAATTCTCTGCGGGGTGTCCCCCTCTCCTTTCACGTCGAGGGCGACCGTATGGGCGGTGAACGATGGCGACCAGGGCCTTATCTTGGCTGACGAACCTAGGATTGCAGAGACGCGTCCAACTGCTGACTGTAGCTGGCTTGTTGGCAATCTTCGCATTGTTCTGGATAACGGGTCTGCGGGCCCTTGAAGACAGCCGGCGACAGGGTCTTGAGAAGCAGTTAGCTATCGCCAACCTGGTCGCATCCTCACTCGACCAGCGGCTGAATGGGGCATGGGCCCTGTTGGAAACCACCGCCGCTCAGCCGGAATTGAAGGAACCATCCCAACTTCCCCAATCAGGTCCAGCTTCAACCCTCCGAGATGCGCAACTACAATTGAGCAGCTACGGGCGCCGCCTATATTGGCTCGACGCCCAGGGAAACGTCCTTTGGACAGAGCCCCTCGACGAGGCGATTCTCTCAAAGCCCTTCTCTGACTTCCCCGCAATTCGCCCGGTTCTTGAAAACGGCACAGCCTACGTCTCAGGTCTTCTCCAACCGCCGAATTCAGACACACCCTATTTCCTGTTGACCACCCCCATCTCGGGATCTACAGGCGAGATCGAGGGTCTACTGGTTGAAGAGATAGTCGCCGACCAATTGGGGCTGGAAGGAGTTCTGTCAGAGGCAACCGCGGGTGGCACCGCCCATATTGAAGTCGTTGACCACGAGGGGACAATACTGGCTTCCAGTCTGCCGGAACTTCACCACGAGCTCATCCACACCGAACAATTCACCAATCTGATAAACAATCAAGAACCGACGGTTGGCACTTGTCACCGATGCCACACGGGTGATGGGACCGATGTAAGGCGCACTGACGAAGTCTTGGCCTTTGCCCCTCTGAGCGCCGCACCGTGGGGCGTGGCTGTCCGCCAGCCTAGCAGTGAGGTAATGGCCCCCGTCAACTATCTGCGCCGCCAGATACTCCTGGGCGGTGCGGTGGCCCTGATCGTTGCCTTGCTCGTGACGTGGTGGCTGATCACACGCCAGGTCTTGCAGCCCATTCAGGCTCTTGATGAGGTCTCGGCACAATTCGCCGCCGGCAACTTGGATGTGACTCTCCCCGGCGGCGGCATAGACGAGGTGGCTCGCCTTACGGCTAATCTGGAGCAAATGCGGGTGCGGCTGGATGCCACCCTGGAAGACCACCGTCGTTGGAATGAAGCCCTGGAAGAGATGGTAGAAGAACGTACGCGCGAATTGGCCACCCTCTATGAACAACTTGAGGGCCGGGAGGCTATGTGCAAGCGACTGTTGGGCAAGGTCCTGACCGGGCAGGAGGAGGAGCGGACGCGCCTGGCCCGCGAACTGCACGATACGATCGGCCAATCACTGACCGCCGTTATCATGACCACAAACGCCGTCGAGAACAGCCTTCCCGCTGATCTTGTCACCGGTAAGGAGAAGCTGGCCAACGTGCGGAATATCGCCGTCCAGAGCTTGCACGATTTGCGTGGTCTCATCTTCGATCTCCGCCCCGAGGTCTTGGATGACCTGGGCCTGGGCCTGGCGCTCCACAGCCAGGTCAAAAAATACCTGGAGCCGGCTGGCGTTCAGGTGCAGCTCCGGGCTGCCGGGCTGAAAGACCAATTGCCGGCCGAGGTGGAGACGGCCGTCTTTCGGGTTGTCCAGGAGGCTGTCACCAACATCGCCCGCCACGCTCAAGCCAACAAGGCCAACATCTCGCTCACCAAAAAGGGCGACCGGCTTATCGTGCGTGTAGAGGATAACGGCGTCGGATTTGACCCTGACCTGGTGATGCAGAAACAGCAGCACGCCTGGGGTCTACGTGGCATGGAGGAACGTATCACTTTGCTGGGCGGCAAATTCTACGTCGGGTCCAGACCGGGCAACGGGACCCTGGTATTGGCCGAAGTCCCCTTGGATCATAACGACTGATCCGAACCTATGGAACTAAACAAATTCGGGCATCCCATGGGGCCGCAAAGGGGTTTAGATAGTTGTTTTCGGATCAGTAGGTGCAATGGACAAGATTCGAGTCTTAATCGCTGACGACCACAGCCTCGTGCGGGCAGGCATTCGATCTCTGCTGGAAGGGCACGACGACATCGAAGTCGTCGGCGAGGCAGGCAGCGGCTGGGAAGCTATCGAGCAGGCCACCCGGCTCGAGCCAAATGTTGTGTTGATGGACATTGCCATGGGCGACTTGAGCGGTCTGGAAGCCACCCAGGAGATAAAAGAGCGCACCCCTCACGTAAACGTCCTGGCCCTTACCATGCACGATCGCGAAGAGTACTTCTTTGCGATGCTTAAAGCTGGCGCCCTGGGCTACGTGCTGAAAGAGAGCGAACCCCAACAGCTCTTGGTAGCCATCCGGGCGGTGCATCGCGGTGAAGCTTTCCTCTCGCCCTCGGTGACCAAGGCCGTTCTGGAAGACTATCTAACCCAGCCCCCAAACCAAACGCAGTCGCGCTACGACAGCCTCACACTGCGCGAAAAACAGGTCCTCCGCCTGGCCGCTGAGGGGAAAACGTCGCGTGAGATGGCCGAGTTGCTGCACTTGAGCGCAAAAACTGTGGAGAAGCACCGGGCCAGTATGATGCGAAAACTGGAATTACAGAGCCTGCCCGAGCTGATCAAATTCGCCATTCGTAAAGGGCTCATCGAAATAGACGGGGATTAGCTTGACAATGTCATGTTAGGTCCGAAAACCTTCCCGGAAGCTTGAGGATCGCCGTCAAATGTCAGGACCAACTGAACCTGCTGGGCTTTGTGCAAATCATGGTCTCACCGAAGCTTCCGGGAAGGTGAGTCACGCGAGACATGACATTGTCGAATTAGTCAGCAGAGGGCATGTTCTTTTCCTCACCAGCCTGGATAGGTAGGGTACTTCCCCCCACCCGAAGAGGGTCTTCCCCCATAGACAGCCACCCCAACTTATAGTAGGATAGCCTTTGGGAGAGTCGGTCCCCGACTTTCTTTGGCTGACTGTTGCCTCCCGAGGCGGCCCCCGCCAAGCATCTGATAGAAAGACACAGGCAAAGCCAAAACCGAATTTTCGGTTATCACCGGAGATAATCACAACCCAAGCTGCACATCATGGAATAGGGCATAAGGAGGTGCCATAAATGGCTGATACCACGGTTTCTCAGACTCCTTCATTCAACAAGGAATTCTACACGAGCTTGTACGAGGTAGCGGATGGCGAACGTGTCCGGGCCTGTCTGCAATGCGGCACGTGCAGCGGCGTGTGTCCCTTCGGTTACCTGATGGATTTCCCACCAGGCAGGATGGTCGCCGCCCTGCGTGCCGGGATATTCGACCGGGTAATGGACACCGATACAGTCTGGATGTGCGTGTCGTGTTACGCTTGCACCCAAGAATGC
>JAUVPY010000429.1 GCA_030598425.1 Anaerolineae bacterium | reverse complement strand
CATACGTCCAGTATTCTGGAGCCATCTGAGCTAAGATATCGGCAGTTTGAAACCTCTTTTTCTCCTCCTTTTGTAGAGAGTTGGGGAAGCGGGTCCCCGGCTCTCATAGATTCTCAAGACGACCTCGGCGTGACCGGGGTCGTCTTTTTGTGTAACAGACCATCTTTGGTATACAATGTCCCTGGGCAAATAGTGCCCTTGGCAAAGTTGAGAATTCCGGGTTGCAGTCAAGGAGAGACTTGATGAGCACCGTTAGGTCCCCGCTGGGGAAACGCTGGCGTCTGCTCACGCTAATGATAGTTTTAATGCTGCCCCTCTTGGCGGCCTGTTCGCCATCGAGTGGGACTCCAACGCCAACCTCACTCACGCCGGAAGCCGGTGATGAACTGTCCCAGGCTGGCGGGAGACTGGTGTATGGGCTGACTCTCTCACCCTCGGGTGTTGACCCGCACGTCAACGCCTCGGCCGAGCTGGGCATCCCGCTGACCAGCGTCTACGATACGCTGGTCTATCGTGTCCCCGATTCAAAGCAGGGGGCTGGCGAGCAATTCGTACCTGGCCTGGCTGAGTCGTGGGAGGTCAGTGAAGACGGGCTGACCTACACGTTTCGACTTCGCGGTGACGCAGTCTTCCACGACGGATTGCCTTTCAACGCCGAGGCTGTCCGTGTCAATATCGAGCGTGTCTTGGACCCCGATACCCAGTCGCAAAAGGCAGGCTTTCTGCTCGGACCAATCGACTCGGTCGAGGTAATCGACGAGTATACGGTGGCCATTCATTTATCGGCTCCCTATGCCCCCCTGCTTGACGGGCTGGCTCAAGTTTACTTAGGGATGGCGTCGCCGGCCGCGCTGAGGGAGTGGGGAGCAGATTACCAGTTCCATCAAGTGGGCACAGGTCCATTCAAGTTCGTCGAGTACGTGCCCAACGACCACTTGACTCTCGTCCGTAACGACGATTACAACTGGGGACCGGCGATTTACGATCACCCCGGCCCAGCCTACTTGGATGAAATCG
This sequence comes from Anaerolineae bacterium, assembly GCA_030598425.1. Lineage (GTDB taxonomy): Bacteria > Chloroflexota > Anaerolineae > 4572-78 > NAK82 > JAUVPY01. Next base: position 2,358 of record JAUVPY010000429.1, on the reverse strand, counting down.
AGTTTCGTTTCTTCACCGATCCAGCCGGACGCGCCCTGGCCTTGGAGGCGGGCGACGCCGATGTGATGGGAGAACTGCCGCCCCTGGATGCCGCGCGCCTGCGTCAGGACAATCGCTCTGTCATCATCCCCGTCGCCATTCCAGGCCAGCCGCTGGGGCTGATGCTTAACACCCAGCGAGCTCCACTGGACGACCCTCGCGTGCGACAGGCGTTGCTCTTCGCGACGGACCGGACAACCATTGTGCAGACTATTTTTGGAGGCGAATCGCCCGCCGCAAGCGGACCACTGACGGGGGTCACCTCTGGCTATGATCCGTCGTTGGCGGAACGTTATCCCTATAATCCACAAGAGGCCCGGGCCTTGTTAGAGGAAGCCGGCTGGTCCGATTCGGATGGCGATGGAACCCTGCAGAAGGGTGGTCAGCCGCTCATTCTGGACGCAGTACTGATGACCTGGGGCTCAGTGCCCGAGGTAGCCCAGCTTGTGCAATCGCAATGGGCCGAGGTGGGAGTAGAGCTGCGCACCGAAACCCTGACCTATCCGGCCGCCCTCGAAGCCGCCCGTGTGGGGGAATACCACATCATCCCCCAGAATTTCTCGGCCAGCGATCCTGACCTCCTTCGGGCCTACTATCGCTCGGGCGAGCCATTTAATTGGAGCAAGATGTCCGACGTGGCCCTGGATGACCTGCTGGATAGTGCGCGGAGCGCGACTGACCCAGACCAACGCGGCGAACTGTACGCGCAAGCACAACAGCGCATTATGGAGCTGGCCTTGCTGGTCCCAATTCGTGACCCGGTTAACCTGAACGCGGTCAGCGCGCGCGTGAAAAACCTGCGCTTCGATGCCCACGGCTGGTTTCCTCTGTTACACGATGCTTATCTCAGCGACCAGTGAAACGGTGTAGGCGAAATGTTAGGATATGTGATCCAACGAATGATTACTACCTTGGGCGTACTTCTGGGCGTGGTAACAGTTGTCTTCCTGCTGCTGCACGTAATTCCTGGCGACCCAGCAGAGACTATGCTGGCCGGGTCAGGGGCATCCGAGGCGGAAATTGCACAGACCCGCGAGCAGTTAGGGCTGAATGATCCATTGCCTCTGCAGTATGGTCGCTATATCTTGAACACATTTCGTGGCGACCTGGGGCGTTCTCTCTTCAGCAATCGCCCCGTGACGGTGACGATCGCTGAGCAATTGCCCGCTACTCTGCAATTGGCAGCGGCCGCATTGCTGGTGGCCGTCATCTTAGGCTTTGGCCTGGGTTTATTAGCTGCACTACGTGCCGACACCTGGATCGATCACGCCGTGATGGGAGTAGCTGTGCTTGGGGTATCAGTACCGGTGTTCTGGTCAGGACTGTTGCTCATCTTGGTCTTCAGTGTCGGTCTCAATTGGCTGCCGGCGACAGGTGCCGATGGCTGGCAGCATCTGGTGATGCCAGCCATCGTACTGGGATTGGTTGGGGCCGGCCCTATCGCACGTCTGGTGCGCGCCAGCTTGATCAATGCCCTACGCGCCGACTACATTTCCATGGCTCGAGCGAAAGGGCTGCCCGGCAGTGCCATCATCGGTGGACACGCCCTGCGCAATGCGATCATTCCCGTCATCGCCCTGGTTGGACTACAGGCTGGTTTTCTGCTGGGAGGCACCGTGGTCACGGAGGCAGTGTTTGCCCGTCCCGGCCTGGGTCGCCTGGTAGTGGAAGCCATATTGTCGAAGGATCTGCCCGTTGTCCGAGGTGTCGTGCTGCTCACGGCCGCCACATACGTGGTCATCAATCTGCTGGTTGACCTGACTACTCTCGCCCTCGATCCGCGCCAGCGCCAGTGACGACACCATGACTCAAGCCGCAACGAGACGGTTCTCGGCCCGGCGTCCCATTTCCACCCTGCGTCGGGTCCAACTTCCCCACCCCCGCTCATTACGCCAGAACCCGGCCGCGTGGACCGGTGCCATGCTGCTTATGACCATCGTCGGACTCTCGCTGGCCGCACCCAACCTGGCCCCTTATGATCCCATTGCGATGGCACCAGCCGATCAACTACAGCCACCCAGCCTGAGCCACCCCGCGGGAACCGATCTTTTTGGTCGAGATGTGTGGAGTCGCCTGCTATGGGGAGGGCGGCTATCCCTGGGGGCTGGGACACTGGCAGTAGCATTGGCGGTGTTGCCCGGGAGCCTGCTGGGGCTGCTGGCGGGCTACGCCGGCGGCAAATCGGAATCCTTCCTGATGCGTATCGTGGACGTGCTGCTGGCCTTTCCCAGCTTGCTGCTGGCTCTGAACATTGTTGATTTGCTATGCACGTGACTTGTCTTCGTTTACCTGGCATTAGGACTGGCCGGTATCCCGCGT
>JAUVPY010000132.1 GCA_030598425.1 Anaerolineae bacterium | reverse complement strand
TGGAGTTGATGCCGCGCATCCAACGTATGTTGACTACCTACCAGGTGGCGACCGAGTCGCTGGCAGGCATCGGCGTGTCGCTGGGGCCAGGCTCATTCACTGGGCTGCGCATCGGGTTGGCAGCAGCCAAAGGGATGGCGTTGCCCTATCGGCTACCCCTCATCGGCGTGCCGACCCTGGACGTGGAGGTTTATCCGTTTCAGGATGCTGGCCAACCGGTGTGGGGCATTATCCAGGCGGGACGGGGCCGCATCGCTGTCGGCTGCTACGAAGTTGTGGAGGGACCGTGGTCACAAACAATTCCCGCCGTCCTCACTACCTTTGAGGGGTTGTGCGAACTGGCGGCAGAAGCGGCGGTCTTTACCGGCGAAATCGATGAACAGGGGGCCAGCTTGCTGCGTGAGCGGCTTGGTCAGGCGGCGAGCATCCCCTCGCCGGCCATGCGGCTGCGTCGTCCCGCTTGCCTGGCCGAGTTGGCCGCTATGCGTCTGAGCCGCGATGACGTAGACGACATAGCAAACCTGGCCCCTATCTACCTCCAACACCCGGCGGTCGAGAGTTGATGGCCGTGGCACTCTGTCAATGATGAATTGAAGGGTAAGAATGACCGCTATGGGAGTGAAGACTACCACTCAATTCAGCCTTGACAGTGCGTTAGCAACCCTTCCCCTGGTGATAGAACCCATGCAGCCCGCGCACATACCAGCGGTTATGGAAATCGAGCGTGAGGCTTTCTCCCTCCCCTGGCCTGAACGGTCCTACCGGCACGAAGTGACGCAGAACGAGTTCGCGCACTACTACGTGCTTTGTCCTCGATCGATCGCTCACTCGGCAGGGCCGGTATCCGCCTGGCAGCGGCTGTGGCAAGTGATGCGGCGTCCGACAACGACTGGTCCAGGCATCATTATGGGCTACAGCGGTTTTTGGCTGATGTATGGTGAAGCACACATCAGCACGCTCGCTGTCCGTGCTGAATATCGACGGCAAGGGCTGGGTGAACTGATGCTGGTTGTGCTGCTAGATGAGGCGCATCGGTTGGCCGCCCTCAGGGTGGCCCTGGAGGTGCGTGTTTCAAACGTGGCAGCCCAGGCGCTTTACGCCAAGTACGGTTTTGAGCAGGTTGGTCGCCGTAAAGCGTATTACGATGACAACCGAGAGGATGCCCTCGTCTTGACGACGCCCGAGTTGGCATCGCTTGCTTATCAAGACCTGGTGGAAAACCGCGGGCGCGACCTCTTGCGGCGGCTCGACCGGACGTCGCTAGACAAAATCCTGCAAATGCACTAAAATCGTGCCACAGTATGACAAAGGAGTGAACTGTGACCGACATCAACCAGATGACGCTCGAGCAGCTTGAGGAAGCCGTCCGCTCGTGTACCTTGTGTTCGCTCCACCAGGGGCGGACTCATGCGGTGCCCGGCGAAGGTCCACCAGGTGCCGACATCATGTTTATCGGTGAGGGGCCTGGCTTCCACGAAGACCGCCAGGGCCGGCCCTTTGTCGGCGCGGCAGGCAAATTCCTGGAGGAGCTGCTGGCTAGCATCGGCATGACGCGCGAGCAAGTGTACATCGCCAACGTGGTCAAGTGTCGCCCCCCTGGTAACCGGGACCCCTTGACTGATGAGCTATCAGCCTGCGATCCCTACCTGGAACGCCAGATTCAGCTCGTCAAACCCAAGGTCATCGTTACCTTGGGGCGTTTCTCAATGTATCGTTACTTTCCTGGTGCTGCCATTAGCAAAATCCACGGCCAGCCCAAGCGGGTGGGAAGTACACTGGTAGTCCCCATGTTTCACCCGGCGGCAGCCTTGCATCAGCCCAAATGGCGACCGCTGGTCGAAGCCGATTTCAAAAAGTTGCCTGGATTCATCGCCGAAGCGGAAAGTCTCGGCGATGAGAAGCCACCGCCCCAGGCCCAACAATTGAGCCTTTTCTGATTCCGGGCTGATTTGCTCATTTGGAGAAAGACCATGACCGACACATTACGCATCATTCCACTCGGCGGCGCGGGGGAAGTGGGCAAGAACATGACTGTGGTGGAGTTTGAGGAGACGGCCATTGCCATCGATTGCGGCTTGATGTTCCCCCAAAGTGATATGCTGGGCATAGACCTGGTCGTGCCTGACATCAGCTACTTGATGGAAGCGCCTGATTATCTCAAGGGCATTTTTTTTACCCACGGTCACGAAGACCACATTGGCGCACTACCTTACGTATTGCGCCAACTTCAAGCGCCGCTCTATGCCACCCGGCTCACGCGAGGCCTCATTGAAGTCAAACTGCGCGAAGCAAGGCTTCTGGACGCAACGGAGATCCACACCATGGCGCCTGGTGACCGAGTGCAAGTGGGGCCCTTCACAGTAGAATCGTTTCACCTTTGCCACAGCATCCCCGACTCGGTGGGCCTGGCCATAGACACCCCTCATGGACTGGTGGTTCACACGGGGGAGTATAAATTTGACTATACGCCCGTGCACGGGCGGCTGACCGATTATGCTGCGCTGGCCGGATATGGGCGGCGCGGTGTGCTGGCGTTGTTGTCCGATAGCACTAACGCGGAACGTCCCGGCTATACACCCTCGGAGCGCCTGGTGAGCGAGACCTTTGAAAGAGTGTTCAGCCGGGCCAAAGGGCGTATCATCGTCTCCACCTTTGCCTCGAACATCTCGCGGGTTCAGCAGGTGATTGACTGTGCCCTCCAACACAATCGTCGCATAGGGGTGGTGGGGCGCAGCATGGTTGAGAACGTGCGCATGGCGCGTAAACTTGGCTATTTGACGGCAACTGATGAGATGTTCCTGCGCCCGGAAGAATTGGAGACCTTGCCTCCATCGCAGGTGGCGATTGTGTGCACCGGCACCCAAGGCGAGCCGACCAGTGCATTGGTTCGTATGGCCAATCAGGAACACCGTCAGGTGAACATCCAGCAAGGTGACACGGTGATCCTTTCGGCCACGCCTATCCCCGGCAACGAAGAGCTGGTACACCGCACCCTCGACAACCTGTTCCGTCTGGGGGCCACCGTATATTACCATCGCTTGCTGCCAGTTCACGTATCCGGGCACGCCAGCCAGGAAGAGCAGAAGATGATGATCAGCCTCACCCAGCCGCGCTATTTCATCCCTGCTGGCGGGGAGTACCGGCACCTGGTGTTGCACGCTCAGTTGGGTAAGGAGTTGGGTATCCCCGAAGAGAACATCTTTGTGGTTGAAAATGGCCAGGTGATCGAATTCGACGACGAGGGTGCCCGGCTTGGGGAGCGGGTGGGGGGCGGGCACGTACTCATCGATGGACTGGGTATCGGCGATGTGGGTGAGGTGGTGCTGCGCGATCGTCACCTGCTATCGCGCGATGGTTTTGTGGTGGTTGTCGTCGCCCTCGACGAAGCCAGCGAAGAGATTATCGAAGGTCCCCATATCATATCGCGTGGCTTCGTTTATATGCGTGACGCCGAAGACCTTATTGAAGAGGCCAAGAGCCTGGTCATCGAAGCGCTGGCCAACGGCCATCGCGATACCGCCAGCGCTCTCATCCGCGACACGCTGGCCGAATTCCTGTATCGACGCACCCGGCGGCGTCCGATGATCTTCCCGGTCGTGCTTGAAGTCTAAGGTAACCGGTATCTGGCCTTGTCCCTGCATACACTTCTGGACGCCTGGCGCACTGATCCTGATATTGCTTCGAACATTGCTACTTGGCAGACTTTCCCCGCGCGCCCGGCGCGATTTACGCCGTTTCCGAATGAACTGCATCCGGCGCTGTCAGATTCCCTGCGCGCCCAGGGAATCAGTGCCTTGTATACCCACCAAGCCAGCGCGTGGGAACACGTGAGCGCCGGACACAATCCAGTTGTTGTCACCGGCACGGCCAGCGGGAAAACACTCTGCTACAACCTGCCTGTCCTCGATCGTCTGCTGCGCGACCCGGGGGGGCGCGCCCTATATCTCTTTCCCACCAAAGCCCTGGCCCAGGATCAGACGAATATCCTAAACCAACTCGAAGCCTCATCAGGCGATGAGGCCTCAGCCCCCATCCCTGTCGCTACCTACGATGGCGACACGCCCGCCGACGTACGCCGAACCGTACGTGCCACGGCGCGCCTCGTCATCAGCAACCCCGATATGTTACACACGGGAGTTCTGCCGCATCACACCCTGTGGGCCGAGTTCTTTCACCACCTGCACTTCGTCGTGATCGATGAAGTGCACACCTATCGGGGTGTCTTCGGCTCACACGTGGCCAACGTGCTGCGTCGGCTGAAGCGGACCGCTGCCTTCTACGGCGCGTCGCCCCAGTTCATTCTGACCTCAGCCACCATCGCCAATCCGGTTGAGTTGGCCGAGCGGCTGATCGAAGAGCCGGTGGCCCTGGTAGATGATGACGGTGCGGCTCGGGGCGCTAAACACTTCTTGATCTACAACCCTCCCATCGTTAACCGTGACCTGGGCCTGCGGCGTAGCGCGCTGCTGGAGAGCGTCCGCCTGGCCGAGGGTCTCTTGGGCCACAACATACAGACGATCATCTTCGCGAGGGCCCGAAAAAGTGTCGAGTTGATCCTGCGCTACCTCCGGCGTAATCTCCCCTCTCCCGCAACTGGGAGAGGGGCCGGGGGAGAGGGTCAAATACGCGGCTACCGCAGCGGCTATCTACCCCGTCAGCGCCGTGAGATTGAACAGGGGCTGCGCGATGGTGAGGTACGTGCGGTGGTGGCCACCACCGCCCTGGAACTGGGAATCGATATTGGTGGAATGGGCGCCGCTGTGCTGACCGGATATCCGGGCACCATCGCCGGCACCTGGCAGCAGGCAGGTCGTGCTGGCCGTCAGACGGAAGCGTCGATGGCAACCCTGATCACGTCGGCCAACCCGCTGGATCAATTTCTGGCCCATCATCCCGATTATTTATTCGGCCGTTCGCCCGAGGCTGCCCTGATCAACCCTGATAACCTGCTCATCCTGCTGGGTCATTTGCGCTGCGCCGCCTTTGAATTGCCTTTCCAGGGGGGGGAGAGCTTTGGCCGCGTCGAAGGGGCGCAGGTGGCGGAGTTCCTCCAGTTCCTGCAAGAGACGGGGGTCCTGCATCAGTCCGGGGACAAATACTTCTGGATGGCGGATCAGTATCCGGCTGAGGCCGTCTCGCTGCGCAGCGCGTCACCCGAGACGGTGGTGCTCCAGGCCAAAGAAGGCGACGAATGGACGGCCATCGGCCAGGTAGACCAGGCCAGCGCGTTCTGGATGGTGCATCCGGGTGCTGTCTATTTGCACGAGGGGCACGTGTATCTGGTGGAGGATCTGGACCTGGACCAGAACATCGCGCGGCTGCGCGAGGCCGACGTGGATTATTACACTCAGCCACACAGCGAAACGGTGGTGCAGCTCCTGGAGAAGCTGGACGAGGTCGGGGCACGCGGCGCGACCAAAGCCCACGGCGAGATCTCGGTGACCACCCAGGTGGTTGGCTTTCGCAAGATCAAATGGTTCACCCACGAGCACCTGGGTGGTGGTGAGTTGTCTATGCCACCGACTGAATTGGTGACCACCGGTTATTGGCTGGGGATAGCCGAGGAGACTGCCGAACACCTGCGCGGCGAGGGGGCTTGGGCCAGCGATCCCATCGATTATGGCCCGAACTGGTCAGAGCAACGCGCCCGGGCGCGGGCGCGTGATGGCTATCGCTGTCAGCATTGTGGTCTGCCCGAGGATAGACACTCTCATCACGTCCATCATAAGACTCCCTTCCGTGCCTTTGCTTCGTACCAGAGGGCCAACCAAATCTCCAACCTGGTGACGCTCTGCCCCCGCTGCCACCGCCGCGCCGAAACTGCGGTGCGCATCCGAAGCGGGCTGGCCGGGTTGGCCTTCGCCTTAGGTCACCTGGCGCCTCTCTTCTTGATGTGTGACGCGCGCGATATTGGCGTGCACTCCGATCCCAAGTCGCCACTGGCCGACGGTCAACCGACGGTGGTTGTCTACGACCAGGTCCCGGCCGGCGTGGGGTTTAGTCAGCGACTCTTTGAATTGCACGACGAGTTGATGACCCACGCCTTCGAATTGGTCGGTGCCTGCGAGTGCACTGACGGTTGCCCGTCATGCGTCGGCCCCGCCGGTGAGAATATTCAGGGCGGTAAGCGGGAGGCGCTTGCCCTGTTGGAGGCGTTGTCGCCGGTCCACACTTGACAGACGGCCCCTTATGTCTTACAATACTAAAGGAAACGTAAGACACTCTACGGAGGTAAGAGTTATGTTGACGCGCCTTTCGTCCAAAGGCCAAATGGTCATCCCCAGCTCGGTAAGGAAGGCTCTGGGGCTTCGGGCTGGTACCCAATTCCACCTTCGACTCGAAGAGGGCAGAATCATCTTGGAGCCCATAAGAACATCCCCAATTGAAGCTCTGTACGGCAAGTATTCTGATTCCGATTTCCTCGCCGACCTAGAGACAGAGCACGAGCAGGAGCTAATGGATGAAACCGAGATTCGTGCTTGATGCGTGGGCGGTCCTGGCCTTGTTGCAGAAGGAAGAACCCGCGGCCTCACGTGTCAAACAGTTGCTGGAAGAGACAGGGAAAGGCAACGTCGAGCTCTTCATCTCCGTCATTAACCTTGGTGAGGTATACTACTGCATTGGCAAAGCCAAAGGTGAGAGCGAGGCGAGGGAGACACTAGATGACATTCGTCGTCTGTCCCTGACTGTTGTCCCGGTGACTGACGAAGCGGTCTTCAACGCCGCCAGACTCAAGATGAGCTATGCGATCTCCTATGCGGACGCCTTTGCCGCCGCGGCAGCGGAGGAGTTGGATGCAGTTTTGGTGAGCGGGGACCCGGAACTTGAGCAGCTTGAGGACCGAATCCGGCTTGAGAAACTGGAGCGGAAGTAGTCAGATGGATATTGTTACTACCATCAGTCTGGCGGCATTGGGGCTTATCGTACTATTCGGT
>JAUVPY010000475.1 GCA_030598425.1 Anaerolineae bacterium | reverse complement strand
CATGTTGGCGAAGCCCAGCAATATCGGCCCCTCTTCTGCGGTCTCAGGTTCGACTGCTGCCTCGGTTGCTGCTTCGGTCGCAGCAGGGGCCTCGGTGGCGGCTGGCGCTTCGGTCGGCTGTGGAGTAGGATAGCACGCAGCAATCAACGCTACGAGCATTACCATCCCTACGACTCGTAATAGTTTGCCGTTCATTTGGTTCTCTCCCCTTTCGATTCTTCTACGTGGTGTGGTTTCTCCCACCACAAATGGTAACACCGGTCACGAAGGCGTCGGTGCGGAAATTGATCACATTTTGCACCCCCTTTTGTTCATACTCTCACGACGCGGAAACCCATAGCTTCGGAAAAAGCTTCCAGTGCTGCGCTGTGGTCGCCAATGCCCAGGGCGATATGGTGGCTTGGCCCCTCCTGGCACCAGGCGTCCATGAACTCGTGGATCGGACGGCTGACCCGAACTCGAGCGTTCGGGTTTCCGATATTCAAGATGGGGCCGGGAATGACTTCGCCGACCGAGTAAATAAGCTTAAAGGTATCTCCGGCATCGACCTGGGTCAGGTTCAGCAGTGTGACTGGCCCTTCCTTCATATTAAAATCAATGCCCAGCCCGTGGCCAGATTTGCCGTGATGGACGTCCAAATGTTTCAGTCGCGGGCGCCCGTCGGCCATGCTGACGTTGCTTGGCCCGTCGTGGCCCATCAGGAAGAAGTCCTCATCGAAGTCCATGGCAAAGAATTCAACAAACATTCCTCCCCCACCCAGCAAATCCAAAATCTTCATAGCCATAGCGGACTTGACATCCCCTTCGGTCACCCCCGGCCGCCCCAACGCGGCCAGCCGGGACACGGCCAGACCGGCTTGCGCGCGGAGCTGGGTGATCAATTCCCGTTCGCCCCACCAATAGAAGCCAAACGCATAGATATCGTACTTGGTTATGATCTCATCAAAGGCCACCGCTACCTGGGCTGAGAAACGCAGATGCTCATTGGTCACGGTCTCATCCACATCGTACATCTCACGAAACTGACGATACATGTCCTCAAGTTGTGTCTCTGTCACCCGATGATAAGCGTTCTCAAACTCTTCCACTTCCGGGCGTGCCAGCATACGGCCTGTTGCCCTGAGCAACCGATGTTCATCAATCGGCATATCAGTCATGTGGGTGTAGACCTGCCCGATCAGCCCAATGTTCATGTTCTTGAAGTAACGAGCTGCGGCTGCACCGTCAAAGTCGGCCTGCAACTCGTGCCACAGGCGATCGTCACCGAAGTGGCCGGTGCGTACTTTGAACTTCTTGCCAAGGTTGACCAGTGCACCGGCGTATTCGGGGATACAGCACACTCCTTCGTGATGCAGATACAAAGCTGTGTCCGCGCTGGCATAATCATACGACCTATCCTCGTGAGCGTTGAGGATCCGGATGGGTACGTCCAAATCCATCACGGCCGGCACCATATTCATACTCACCGTGTAGCCTACCGGGAAGACCAACACGGCGTCAACCTGTTCCTGACGGAACAACTCTCCAGCCCTGCGAGACTCTTCAACTGTATCAACCAGATCAGGTGCTACCACATCGGCGCGCTTTTCGAGCATGCCTCGGAGGTTAGCGCACATACCCAGCCCCATTTCTTTCAAGCCTGGAAACTGGTCCCAGTAGTACCGGTGACCCGTGGGAAGTAAGCCGATCTTGGCGCGTATACCTGGCCGCATATTGCCCCTCCTTGAGGCGAGTTAGAATGCAGGTCTCATATTTGGTTATCTAGGTAGTGTTGACATTTGGACTAGCATCAGAGAGACATCATCAAACTCTTCACTGGAGTCTCAGAGGATAAGAACACAATGTCAACACGACCTAACCGATGAACTCGGCTTCGTCTGCTGCGATCAACGGACGGTCTCAAGTAAGTAGAGGCACTTCTACCGGCTTAAGCTGTGCGTGGTAATGTCCTGCCTGCTCTATTCTCAACTCCGGGAGGCGGTGAGGTGGACTGCCTCACAATCAAGTCAGGTTCCATCACGATATTTGTCTGTTTCGGCTTTTCACCATCTAGGAGGTCGAACAGAAGTTGCAGTCCCAATACGGCTAACTCAGTTATCGATTGGCGTATCGTTGTAAGTGGCGGATTCTGAAAAGGGGCACTGTCAAGATCGTCCACCCCAATCATAGAAATGTCCTGAGGTACATGCAATCCCATTTCCCGAATAGCGCGCATAGCGCCGATAGCCAAGGCGTCACCGGCGGCAAAAACAGCCGTTGGATTTAGGCCCTTGGCCAGAATGCGTTGCGCCGCATCATAGCCAGCCTGGTAATCCCAAGTCTCTGCCACCTCGACACATAGTCCTGACATCGCGCCCTGTGCTTCAAGCACTTGTTGAAAACCCTGGAGGCGGTCTCGTGACATTAGCACAATTTGGGGGCCAGCGATGTGGGCAATGCGGGTGTGTCCCAGGCTCAATAGATGTTCGGCCGCCAAGCGGCCTGTCTTTAGATTATCAAGCGTTACTGACGGACCACTATTGGGAACTGGAACACGATCAAGAGCCACCGTCGGAGTACCGGTTGCCTGAAGGTTTTCCAAACCGGTGTTTTGGTCGGTGGCAGAGATGAACAGCACGCCATCTACTCCCCGCTGAACGGCAGCAGTGAAATAGGTGGCCTCGCGCTCCATGTCGTCGTGGGTGTTGTAAAGGACCAGGCTGTATCCACAGGAGTAGGCGTAGTCT
>JAUVPY010000038.1 GCA_030598425.1 Anaerolineae bacterium | reverse complement strand
TTTGAGAGGCGCCCCGAACTGCTTGACTCGCTTCGCTTTCTCACGAAGACGAGGGTCGCTGGCATAAATGATTTCTCTGCTGGCCATATTCAGACAAAAAGCCTCCTAATACTATGATGTTAGTATAGTGCTTAACGGGCCATTTGTCAACAGCGAGTGCGCCCCGACCAGAGCAATCGCATTTGAAAAACGTACAAAGTGCAACACACCTTGCTGTGCGAGTGAATCCAGGGGTGCGTTGCACTTGATCCAGGCCAAATGGCAGACCCCAGGGGTTTCCGAAAGCCCCTGGGGTCTTGCCTACGACTGATGATCCACTACCATAGGCTCAGCCACGGGCAGCAAGAAGCAGATCAGGTCACTCCCGTCAGCCTGGTGTTCCATCCAAATGCGGCCGCCAGCGTCTTCCGCCAGCGTCACTGCCGCGCGGATGCCCTCATCCTCTTCAAGAGGCGGGGCGTCTTGTGCATCGACGCCCCCTCCCTGAATGAGTACGACCAGGTGTCCGGTCTGGTCATCCTCGCCCCTCACCTGAGTGGTGACGCTGACGCTGTCGCCGGCGCCGGTACGAGCACCGGCAGCCGCCAGCAGGTCGGCCAGAATACGGCTGATGTAGTCGGCATCAAGCTGCACCGGCGGCAGTTCGTAACCGATGTCCTTCACGATACTGACACCGTCAAGTGTGAGCATATTCTGCGCAGTATCTATGGCCTGGTCGATTAAGTCCGTCACGGGGTGGGTGGGAACTGGGGTGATCCGCCTGCCGGTAGTGGTAGGCTCGTCGCTCAACTCGTTAAGCACTGCCTCCAGACGTTCCACACCTTGCTGGATGCGTTCCAGGTAGCGACGTTGCATCGGATCGGCCACGCCCATCTTATCACCTAGCAGCAGGTCGCTGTAGCTGGCGATAGCCGTCATAGGTCCCCGCATATTCTTTGACAAAGTGGCCAACGTCTCGTCGCGAGCGCGCCAACCTTCAGTCTCGGCCGAAATGTCACGCAGGAAAGTAGCAGTGATGGTCGCAGCCCCGGTCTGGCTGTCGTAAATGGGGATTAGTTTGGCGTGGATGACGTGGTCGCCGATGCGCACTGTCGTTTCCGGAGCCGGCGGTGCTGGCTCTTCACCTCGCCCCATCACCAACGCGAGCCGCAGCGAGCTAACCAACCGTCCCCAGCGGGGATCGTCGATGATTGTCTGCAAATCGGAGCCGACCAGTTCGGACGGGGACTTGTCCAGAATCTGGGCTGCCGCTTGGTTAGCATCACGGATGACACCCTTGTCATCGCACAGAAGCGCACCCTCGGCCAGGTGCTGCAATAGCTGTCTATCAGATACAGAACTGGCCGGAGGCATGCCGGCGTCGGTGGTGAGCGGCGTCTCCTCGGCCACGGCAAACGCTTGCGCTGCGCGGGGTAACCCGGACTCAGCCAGCCATTCCAATTGAGGGAGCAGACCGAGCACCTCTTCGTCCCACAGGCCCAACCGTCTGGCCACGTCTTCGGCATTGCGAGCCTGGCCCTGGAGATCTTGGGCCAGCTCTCGCGCGCTGTCGATGCCGCGCAGTACCTCCTCCCGCTGGGCACGCAGCCCTTGTGCAAATTGCTCCAGTGCGCGTCGATCCTCCTCGGGTGAGGGGCCTTCCGGTATACTACCAGTCTGTTCTTCCAGCGCTTTGGCTAGTTCATCGGCTCTGGCCGATGCCTCGGCATACAGGTTCGCGTTCTGAATGGCGATGGCAGCGTAATCGGCTAAGGACGACAGGAGTGCCACGTCGTGGTCGCTGAAGCTGCGCATACTGGCGATGGAATGATCTACCCCTAAGACGCCGATGACGTGACCAGCGGATTTGATGGGTACGTTAAGCAGCGATTTGACCAGATAGCCCGTCTTAACTTTGAATTCTTCGTCACGCTGAAAGCCGCCCATTCGGACCGGGCGACCGGTCTTGACCACCTGAGCCGGGATGTTGTCGGTGACCTTAAGGCTCATAACGCGTGAGGCTTTCTCGCCCAGTCCCTTGCCGGCGCGCAGAGTCAGGTCACCAGTTTCTTCGTCCACCAAGAACAGAAAGCCTTCCTCGGCATTGGTCAAGAACACGGCGGCTTCCACAATGCGATTGAGCACCGACTCCAGGTCCAGAACCGACGTTACCGCCCGCGCGATTTCGTGCAGGGTATTTAGCTCCCGGACGCGATGCTCAAGTAACCGTGTTGCGGTTGGATTGCCCTTTCCTTCCGGTGTTTCGGCCATCTTTATCGCTCCAGCTTGAGTATGTGAGGTCCAAATGCGATATCTCCTCAAAAGCTAGAATACACCAGCCGTGTCTCTGTGTCAAGGGGGGGAAGGGCGTAATGGGCCTTAATCCGGAAGCCCCGGATAGTCCGACGCGTAGCGGGTGACTCTGAACACTTCGCCTTCATAGTCGTACGTCCAGACGACGTCATTCTCTGGCGTGACCTCAAAGAAGGTGCCGTTGGGGCCGTCGCAGATGAGTGTATTCCCGTTGGAAAGTCGCTGGGCACCGGAAATCCGGTTGGCGTAGAAATCCGTTGGGTTGTCAGCCCTGTACATCCAGATTGGTTCTGCCGGTCCATAGGCCGAGCCGGCGGTTAGCGTGTAGTTGCCAGAGGCATCCACTGGCGGGATGACTTCGTCGACCGAGGAGTAGTTGCCGCTGGAACGTCCCGTGCCGTTGTTGAACACCAGGATGTTTCCCTCTCCCGGGTAGCCGGACGGAATCCACTGCGCGTCGTGCTGCACAAAGAGCATCTGGTCGGCAGCGGTTCCAGCGTCGTAGGCCTTGGGATTACCCCAGCGGTAGAGGAGATCACCGCCCTTGCCACTGTTGCCGCCGGCGTGTCCCGCTGCTTCGGCAGAGGTGGTGCTGTGGTCAATCACCCAGATTTCGCTGAAACTGCGCACGCTGAGTAGGATCTGGTCAAGTTCTGCGTCATAATCAATCGAGTTGGTGTGATTCCAATCGGGATCACCGGGAAGACCGCCAGAGCTGAAGTTCAGGTCGACTAACTCGGGATGGTCGATCACTATGCCATAGTTCTCTTTCGTCGGGTCGAAATCCTGGATGAGGTGGTCCCAGACGTGCCATTCCCAGACGATGGCGCCAATCGTCGAGTTGACCTCGATGATGTGGTCCGGCCATATTTCTCCATCCCTCATCAGGCTGGGGTTACGGCCTGCGGCGATGGCCTCGGCTTCAGTCCTGCGCTCCCAGGCGATCATCAACACGTTGCCGTTGGGCAGCGGCTCGATGTCATGATGCAGCCGGACCTGGTCACTGACATATTCGAATTCCCAGACCACCGTGCCATCCGGCGCGATCTCCTGCACAATGCCGCCCGCACCGCCAGCTTCAAAGCTCCCTGACCTCGTGTTGCCGGTGCGCAGGAGATTGCCGTTCTCCAGCAAGTATACCGAGTTTCCAGGTCCATAATCGCTCGCCCAGGTGTAGACGACGGCTCCGTCATTATCCATCAAGTAGGTGGTGGTGGAGCGCAAGGGGGCGAACAGGTTAAACTCACCAGAAGCGTTGCTGTCATCCTCTGGTCCCCCTATGATTAGCGGTAGATTAACCCTGTATGGCATGGTGGGGGGGGTAGCACTGGTGATGGTGGCAGTTGCCGTGTCGATATCTAAGGTGTCAGTGACCTCAACCGCCTCGGCTAACGTGGCCTTGTCGCCTGGGGTCTTTTGCCACATCAGCCTGGTATTGAGGTCCGTCACGGTGCCGTTGTCTACGTAGCTAGGCTGAACGCCGTTATACTGGGCGTCCTGGCCGTAGATGGCCTCACCCGACTGCGGGCAGGAAATCTCGTTGGTGTTGTCATAGCACCTGGTCTGCTCGGTGTCAGTCACGGTGTAACTGGTCGTTGGGGGGCCACTTTGGGCCTTGGTTAACTGGGGTAAAGTTGCTAGACAAACGACTATGATCAGAAGCTGAAGAATCACCTTCCAATATTTTAACGATGTATACAACTTCATTTCCCTAGCTCCTTTCTCTGTGTTTGGGTCCCAAATCTTGTCTTTGGGACACGGACCGCACGGTTAAGGCGAATAGTCGTGTTATCCGTGCCGTCCGTGTCCCGACACGTCCGGCCTATCGGGTGCCCGGCGAACTTCCTATGGTGATCCTCCAGGCGGGCCCCCTTGCGGTACGCAGGCCAGTTGAGATTGAACCAGCCTGCAGGTGCCAGTGACAGAACCTCGCGGCGAGGTGAATTCGCAGGCTGCGTTCTCGCTCAGACCGCTGCAGGCGCTGATGGCTTCCGTGGGCGGTTGCCCGCCCGTGAGTACCCCTTCCCCGCTCGGTGGCTGGTTGCGTCCGGGGAACTGCCCACTCGTGGGTGATTGCTCCGCATCGGGAGGCTGGTTACCTCCAAGCAGCCGCTCACCTGTTGGCGGCTCTCCCCCGCCAGGTAGTTGGTTACCCGCCGCTGGCTGAACACCCGCCTCATCACTGCCCGAGCTGGTCACTTCTACGAACTGGGCACCATTCCGTACGCAGCGGACATAGTTGTAGATGCGGATTTCATCACCTTGGGGGCCGTGTCCCCCCGCCCAATCAGCCGGGTCACCACTCTTTGGATCGCTGCGCTGTGCACCCGCGCCGTGAACATTGACCAGAGCGTCGTTGCCTGTTGGGTCGGTTAACACGCCGTATGCCTGTCCGAACGTAACGTAGGCTGCGAAATCGCCCCTTGGGCCTTCCACGTGGGTCGTGCTCGTCCAGAACCAAGATTCGGTCTCGGTGATGTCAAAGATAGGATCGATCGCCGGACCCTGCTGGGCCGGATCCGCCGCGTCGGGTGCACGGGCATAGTCGACAATGCTCTGGAGTTCCTTGGCGTTCGGCAGTCGCCAGTCGTCGTACCCGGCATTTTCCAGGTTCTCGCAGTACTCGAGGGCGTTCTCCCAGGTCATCGTGGTGCCACTGTCCCCCTTCTGCCACATCAAGCCGGTCGCCTGGTCGGTGACCTGTCCTGAGCCCGCCGAAGGGCCGCCATCATCGACAAAACTGTTGACGCCATAATCGGGATTGGCTCGCACGTAACGGACAAACTCGGTCATGGGTGAGCCGCCAGGTCCGGTATCGCGTGGATACCCTTTGATGCGTCCGTCGGCAAAGTTGACCCCAAAGACGGCGGCTTGGCCGCCAAAGACAGTGCCGACGTACTGAGTGCTGGACCAGTATTGGGCGTCGATGAAGCGCTCGCCTGCGCTCGTATCCCCATATTCGAAATCAAAGTAGTCTGTATCGATATAAGGCACGGAGGTCCCTGCAGACATACCGGTGCTTCCGCTGAAGCCCATAAGGGAGTAGAGTTCCTTGATGGTCGGTAGTCGCCAATCGTCGTAGCCGGCGAGATTGAAGGATTCCGCACCCGCTACGGCCTCGGCAAACGTAACCTTGTCGCCTGGGGTTTTCTGCCACATCAGGCCGCTATTGACGTCCGTCACCGTTCCGTCGCCGTTGTCGACGTAGCTGGGTTGCACGCCGGCGTACTGGGCGTCTTGGCCGTAAAACGATCCCCCAGGCTGCGGGCAGGCGGTTGTGTTCTGGTTGTCGTAGCAGTTGGTCTGCCCGGTGTCGACCACGGTGTAACCGCCGGCCGTGGTTTGCCGGCCGCCCGTAATGATTGGCAGATAGACCGAGCCAGTATAGGTGTCGGTCGAGTCCAATGGTACAGTTGGGTTATCTGTCTCCGAGGGTATTTCCTGAACCGCCGTGCTTTCTGCCAGATCCGGCCTGGCGGCCAGGGCTTGAGCCGCCTGTTGTGAATAGGCGGCCAGGATCAAACTGAACACGATGAGCAAAAGAACGAATGGTGATTTTTTGAAAGACATTTTTTACTCCTTTCTATTGAATGTTTTGTCTTTTCGACCGGAATATACCAAGCAGTTGTAAAGAAGTGGTAAAGATGAGGTTCAGATCTGATACAGATTTCGTGTGACGCATCTTTCCGTTTCAACGGGGGCCGGACCTGAACCAAATCTTTATCCCGTCTTTACCACTTCTTAACATCTGTTCGGTATGCTTTAGCCAGGATCACCGGGCACTCAACCGAGCAAGCAAATGAGTGTGATAGACTGGATGTTACGTGCAAGCGCGTGGCGTTTGGTTGCAGATTCGAGGTCAGGATATATAATCTTGTTTGAGATCCAACCATAGGGTTAGACCGCCGCCTGCTGATGCCACGCTGGTTCCGAGCCCGGAGGGAGGGAGATATGCCAAAGACGATTTTGGTCGTGGATGACAAAGCGAGTTTGCGAAAAATGGTCGAGGACTACCTGACCGGGCAGAGCTTTCGCGTGGTCACTGCAGCCAATGGCCAGGAAGCCCTCTTCGTGGCGCGGGAGGAGAAACCTGACCTGATCCTCCTCGACATCATGATGCCCGAGATGGACGGTTACGAGTTCATTCGTGTCTTTACCAAAGAAAGCGACGCGCCGATTATCCTGCTTACGGCGAAGCTGGAGGAATCAGACAAGGTGGTAGGTTTGGAGCTAGGTGCCGACGACTACATCACAAAACCCTTTGGAATGCGCGAGCTGTCGGCCCGCATCCGTGCCGTGCTGCGTCGCGCCGGGAAAGGCAGCATTCCTCCAGAGGTGCTGCGTGCGGCCGACATCACGCTCGATAAGGAAACGCGGGCGGTGAGCGTCGGTGGCGAGCCTGTGGTTCTGACTCCCACTGAGTTTGACCTGTTGGCCGAGTTGATGTCCGCTCCAGGGCGGGTCTTTACCCGCGCCTCGTTGCTGGAGGCTATTCAAGGGGTATCCATTGATAGCATGGAGCGCTCCATCAACGTCCACATCAGCAACCTGCGCTCCAAGATCGAGCCGGACCCGAGTAAACCGCGCTACATTGAGACCGTGTTCGGCGTGGGATATCGCTTTTGCGCAGATAGCCCACCGGCTGGGGCGTGATCCATGATACGCTCCCTGACTCTGAAATTGGCACTGGCTTTCCTTATTGTGAGCATTATCGGCGCCGCCCTGGCCGCTGTCCTTGCCAGGTGGAGCACGTTTACAGAGTTTGGGAGCCTGGTGTTAGACCAGGCGCAGAGTGAGTTTGTTGCCGACGCAGCTACATATTACCGCGCAAATGGATCGTGGGCGGGGGTGATGGGGTATTTTCCCCCGCGAGGGTTGGCGCCATCGTCGGGGCCTCCCCCAGCCCGCGATCGCCCCGGACAGCCACCGGCAGAGCTACCATTGCCATCGGCGGACGCCGAGCATCCAGGAACACAACCACCACCATCCTTTGCCTTTGCGCTGGTGGATCAGGATGGATACGTGGTGGTCCCTGCCGGGCCATATCGCGTCGGCGATTACGTCCCCGCTGAGGAATTGGCGCGCGGGGTTGGGGTTGAAGTTGACGGCCAGGTGGTGGGGACGGTGCTTACCGCAGGGGAGCCACCCGAACTCACTCCCCGCGAGGAGCTGTTTCTCACGCGTATCAACCGGGCCTTGCTTTATGCAGCGCTGGGCGCCGCCTTGATCGCCTTGCCCCTGGGCCTGTTGCTGGCCAGGACGCTCACGCGTCCTCTGCGCGAGTTGACCGCTGCCTCTCGAGCCATGGCTCAGGGTGATCTGGAGCAAAGCGTCACCGTCCGCTCCCAGGATGAACTGGGCGAGTTGGCCCTCGCGTTCAATCAGATGAGCGCTGAGTTAGCGCGTGCCAATCAGGCCCGCCGCCAGATGACGGCCGACATCGCCCACGACTTGCGCACGCCGCTCACGGTGATCAAGGGCTATGCCGAGGCTCTGCGGGATGAGGATCTACCTCCCACCACGGCTACCTTTGACACGATCTACCGGGAAGCCGAGCACCTCAGCCATTTGATCGAGGACCTGCGAACCCTATCGTTGGTAGATGCGGGCGAGCTTACGCTCAATTGCCGGCCGGCCTCACCGCGTGACTTGCTGGAGCGGACCGCTGCCGCCTATCTGCCCCAGGCCCAGGGGTTGGGTATCGCGCTTCACGTGGACCCCGCCCCCGGTCTGCCGCCCGTCCACGTCGACCCGGAGCGGTTGGCCCAGGTGTTGGGGAACCTGATCGGCAACGCCTTGCGCCACACGCCCGGGGGCGGGCGCATCACGCTTGCTGCTCGGCAACACGCCGGCGCCATACACCTCACTGTCCAGGACACCGGCACGGGCATCGCCCCCGCCGATCTACCACACGTCTTCGACCGGTTCTATCGCGGCGATGCTGCCCGCGAAACCGACGAGGGCGAATCCGGGCTGGGGCTGGCGATTGCCAAATCGCTGGTCGAGGCCCAGGGTGGTACGATCTCCGTCTCCAGCACGCGGGGCGAGGGCACTGCGTTTGTTATCGCCCTGCCAAGCCAGCCTCACACAACCCCAGATCGATTGAACTGACAAAAAGAAGCCGGCCCGGAAGACATACATGTCCGGGCCGGCCTACTCTTCATTTCCAGCCAGATTCTCAACACTCGCTAAAGCCGCAGGCGTGACACTTTTTGCAGCCCTCTTCCATCACAAAGGTGGCCTGGCCGCACTCAGGGCAGAGATCAGCGCCGGAGAACAGGGAAAGTTGTTGCGCTTCGTTTTCGAGGTCGGGCAGCCCGGGCAAGGGTTCGGTGCCGGTCAGCCCGACGTGCTCGGCCAACACCTGGGCCACCGCGTCGGGCAAGCTCATCACTCTCTGCGGACCAAAGCCGGTCGCGCGACCACTGCCAATGCCACGCATCTGGCCAACGATGTCTTGGGCTCGTTCAAAAGCACTCAGCGGCGACGGCAGGCGCAAGACCAGGCTGATGAGGCGGCCTAGAGCCTCGGCCAGCGCAGTGGTGTCAGAGCCGGCCTTACCGATGTTGATGAAAACTTCGAAGGGCTGTCTCATACCCTCGCCGTTGCTGTTGACGGTGATGTAGGCTGTGCCTACCGGCGTGGACTTGCGATAGGTGGTGCCCGTCAACAAGGTCGGGCGCGGTTTGGGCACTTTAGAGATGGGAGACTGGAGATTGGTCTCCTCTTTGTCACCTTGACTTGCTGCCTCAGTATCCTGTTGACCTTCTGATCGCTTGACCCCAATGTTGAGCACCTGCTCTCCCTTGCTGCCGTCGCGAAAGACGGTGATGCCCAGACAGCCGGTATCGTAAGCAAGCTGATAGGCGGCGGCCACGTCGTCCACCCTGGCTTCGTTGGGTAAATTGATGGTCTTGGAGACGCCGTTGTCGGTATGTTTCTGGAAGGCGGCCTGGGTGCGGATGTGCCATTCCGACGTCACCTCGTGAGCGGTGACGAACACCCGTTGCACCTCAGGTGGCACCCCTTCGACGCCGTGGCAGGTACCCCGGCGGGCGACTGCGGTCATCAGTTCCTCACTCCAGAAGCCGCGTCCTTTAGCCACTCGCTCGAAGACGGGGTTGACGAAGGTCAGCACCCGTTCGCCCCCTTCGGGCTGCTTGACGACGTGGCGGAAGGCCAGGGCAAAGATAGGCTCGATGCCGCTGCTGGTGCCGGCGATGATGCTGATGGATCCGGTGGGCGCGATGGTGGTGACCGTGCTGTTGCGCAGCGGTGGGCCGTCCTTGTAGATGCTGCGCGGCCAGTTGGGGAAGGGGCCTCGTGCTTCGGCCAGCCGGGCATCCTCGTGGTGACCAATCTGGTTGATGAAGGCCATCACCTGCTCGGCCAAGTTGAGCGCCTCCTGGCTGTCGTAGGGGACACCCAGCTCAAAGAGCATGTCGGCCCAGCCCATCACCCCCAGGCCGATGCGCCGATTGGCCTTCACCGCCTCGTCAATCTCGGGCAGGGGATAGGGGTTGACGGTGATCACGTCGTCCAGGAAGCGCACGGCCAGCCGCACCGCCTCTTCCAACCCCTGCCAGTCGATGGGGTCGGTCCCGTTGCCGCCGGAGCCGTTTCCTGCCCGTCCTGGAACACTCGCGGACGGGCGGACAAACTTGGCCAAGTCAACCGAGCCCAGGTTGCAGGCCTCATTTGACAAAAGCGGCTGCTCGCCACACGGGTTAGTGGCCTCGATCAGCCCCACTTCTGGCGTGGGGTTGGCCGGACTGTGGTTGACCCGGTCAATAAAGACCAGGCCGGGATCACCCGTCTTCCAGGCAGCTTCTACGATCTTTTGGAAAACCTCGCGGGCGTTCTTTTTTCTAATGACTTCGCCCCCCTGGTAGCGGCCGCCGCCAGGGACAGGCCAGTCTGGCTGAGCGATAAGGTCGTAGTCCTCATCTCTGGCCAGAGCGTCCATAAAGGCGTCGGTGGCCGCGATCGAGATGTTAAAATTTGTGATGCCGCCGTCCAGTTTGCAGGTGATGAACTCCTCGATGTCGGGATGGTCGACACGCAAGATGCCCATGTTGGCCCCGCGCCGGCGTCCCCCTTGCTTGATGGCCTCGGTGGCCGCGTCGAAGACGCGCATAAAGCTGACCGGCCCGCTGGCCACGCCGCCGCTGGTCTGGACCCGGTTGCCGTTGGGCCGCAGCCGGGAGAAGGCGAAACCGGTGCCGCCACCCGACTGATGGACACTGGCCGCGTGCTGAATGGCCATAAAGATGCCCTCAATCGAATCCTCCACCGGCAGCACGTAGCAGGCCGAATATTGCAGATTGTTGCCCAGCCCGGCGTTCATCAGGGTGGGGCTGTTGGGGATGAATTTGCGGTCGATCAGCAGATCGTAAAACTGCCCGGCGATGGCCTGGATCTCGTCGTCGGTCGTGCCATATTCGCGCTCGGCATTGGCGATGGACGAGGTAACGCGCCAGACCATCTGCTCCGGCGTCTCGGATGTCCCATCGGCGCGGCGGTTGAGATAACGCTCTTTTAACACTTTCAGCGCGGCGTCGGTCCACGCGCCTTTTCTGAGGGTGGTATTCGGAGACGGGGTAGAAATACTAGTCGAAGCCATAAGACCCTTCCCTTCCTCTAACCTAAACGGTGGCAGTCGTCAATCGTGTTGTAGATAACGTGTTATAGATAATGCGTTAATTGCGACTTGGGGTAAAAAGCACAATATCTAGTGTCAGCCATAAAAGGTCGCCACAACATCTTGTGGCGACGGCGAATCCAAG
>JAUVPY010000238.1 GCA_030598425.1 Anaerolineae bacterium | reverse complement strand
TAGCCGCAGGCCACGACGCAATAGGCGCACGCAGTGGTGAGCTCCTTGGCATCTTTGGGCGGCAGGGGAACGCTGTTTTGCGGTATGTATTCCAGTGGCATGCTTCGCCTCCTCACGCAGTAGGATCGACAGAATTGTCGTAGTAGCCGAAAATGAGTCCCATCACGCCGGTGGCGACGATGTCATCCCCGTCCGCCTCCAGCAGGATTTGGGGCAGCCCCAAGGTCGCATGACCGCTGACGACCATACCGTGACGGGACATATCAAAGGTAGTCCAATGCAGGGGGCAGGGGCCTGCCACACCGACTTCGGTGTTGAACTTGCCGGCCAGCGGGCCGCCCTGGTGGGTGCAGAAACTGTTGAACGCCACGATGTCTTGGTCCGGGCCGACGCCGCCGCCGGCCTGCTGGCCCAGCTTCACCAGGAAGTTGGCCGAGTTGGCGTGCTCCCACGGGTAGTTGAATGCCACAACGTCGCCAGTTTTTAGTTCGCTCACCTTAGCGATGACTTGAGGAGAGAACTCGGCTACCTGGGCCTGCACCTGGGCCGGCATCCCTCGCTGCACCATCCAGCGGGGCATAGCCAGCAGGGTCACGGCTGCACTGGCGCCGAAGAGAAATTGGCGGCGGTTTACCAGAAGCTTGGGATCCGTTGCACCGCAGCTTTCGGCCTCGCCGGGGGCCAGATCGCTGCGTCCGGTTTTCACTTCATCGACATTTTGTTTCGTCATCCTTATTTCTCCTCATCCGGGAACACAAATTCACCGTAGGGCGGCAATTCGGGTGACTCGTCGGTCACCTGATCGCCGCACAGGCTTTCCAACATGGCGAGTAGATCCGCCTGTTCCTCCTCGCTCAGGCCCAGGGGAACAATGCGGGGATCCTTGTTCGGATTGTCGCCGCCGCCCGCATTGTAGAACGTCACCACTTCTTCCAGCGTCTGGAAGACGCCATCGTGCATGTAGGGCCCAGTGTAGCAGATATCCCGCAGACTGGGCGTCCGGAACTTGCCGATGTCCTCTGCCTGTTTAGTCACAAAGTAGAACCCGTAATCCTCACTGGCCGTGCGATAGACTTCCTCTGGCACGCCTTTGGCCGCAAATTCGTAGCGGAAGGTGATCTGCTTGAGGGGGCTGTCCAGGAAGTCAGGGTTCTGGGGCACGCCCAGCGCGTAGTAGCGGTCGTCGCTGACCAGCGGGCCATTGTGACAGTTGATGCACCCGGCCTTATCGTTGAACAGTTCCAGGCCCCGCTTGGCCGCGTCCGAGATGGCGCTTTCGTCGCCCTCCAGGTAGGCGTCCAGGGGCGCGTTCTGGCTGACCAAGGTGCGTTGATAGGTGGCTACGGCCCGCAGCGCGTCGTCCCACAGCGGGTACTGGGAGCCAAACAAATCCCGAAAACGCTCCACGTACTCCGGGATTTGGGCAAGTCGTTCCTCGGCCAGGGCCTTGTCCAAATTGCCGGCCACCGCACCGCCCCAAGCGCCGCCATTCTGCTGTTCGATACTCTTCTTGCCCCCGTCCCAGTTGAGCTTGGAGTAGTAGGCCACGTTCAGCAGAGTCTGGGCGTTGCGCCAGTGGCTGGTTCCCGGCCCGCCGAAGGAGATGGCCGTCTGTACGCCCCATCCAGTCGCGGCCGGGTGACAGCTATTGCAGCTCATGGAACCGTCGCCGGACATGCGCGGGTCGAAGAAGAGCAGCCGGCCCAATTCCACCTTTTCAGGAGTGACGGAATTGTCCGACGGCGCAGAGACGGGCGGCAGCGGGGCCAGGGGCGGGATGTCGTCCTGAGCCGCCGCCGGCGTAACCGGCGCGGATGCGAATATGGCCAGAGCCAAGACCGCGGCCAGGCCCACGCCCAGCGCCAGAACCCAGCGTCTCTGCGCTAATTTCGGCAAGGTTGTGAATCGGTTTTCCATGTCTTATCTCCCGCTATCCAAGGTGAGGAAGTAGCTGACAATCGTGTTGATCTCGTCTTCGCTCAACGTCTCGCTGAAGTTCGGCGTCATCAGGTTGGGCAGGCAGTCGCCGGTCGGGCATTCGGGGGCAATGAAGGTGTTTGGATCGACGATGGATTCGTGGATGTACTCCTCCGCGGTATAGCCATCGATACGCGTGGCTGCCGTCACACCGATATTGGACTGGTCTGGTCCCAGCGCACCCACGGCATTGGGGATGCCGGGAATCACGTGACAGGCGCCGCAGCCGCCCTTGGTAATGGCGGCAATCGCTTCGTCCGACGGGGCTGCAGCCGCGGTGTCTTCAGCGGGGGTTTCATTGACCGGCACTTCTGCAGCGGTTTCCTCTGCCGGCTGTTCGGCTTCACCCAGGGGCAACAGGCCATAATCTGGCAAGGTCGGGGTTTCTACTGCGGGCAAATCGCTGTTCAGACTTTCCAGGAAGGCGATTAACTGGCCGATTTCCTCGTCGCTGAGTCCCAGAGGCTTCAGGTCCGCGGTCTGGCTTTCGCCGCCTCCGTCGTTGTAGAACGTCACCACATCCTCCAGCGCGGCCAGGCTGCCATCGTGCATGTAGGGCGCGGTGCGGGCTATTTCCCGCAGGCTGGGGGTGTTGAACTTGCCCCAGTCCGCCTGGTCCATGGTCAGGGCAAAGAGCCCCGCATCTTCGCGCAGGTTGCGGTAGTCGGGGACGCCCAGGGTGCGGAAGAAGCGGCGGAAGGTCAACGCCCGTTCCGGTTCGTCAAAGAGATGTGGGCTCGGGTCCAGGCCGAGGTTGTAGAACTGCTCATCGCTTAACAGTGGACCGCTGTGACATTCGCTGCATCCGGCCTTGCCCGTGAACAGCTCGTAGCCCGCCAGTTCGTCGGAACTGAAACCGGACGTGTCGCCGTCCAGGGCCTGGTCATAGGCCACGGGCAGCGAGTTCAGGGTGGACACATAGGCCGCGATGGCGTTGAGCACCTTGCCGAAGCTGGGTTCGCCGCCAAAGGCGCTGTCGAAAAGCGTCACGTAGGCGGGAATCTGGCGCATGCGCTCCACCATCAGGCGACCGTCCATGCTCATGAAGTGGGCCTCGGTCAGGTGATCCCGCACCAATGTGGGCAGATCGCCGCCGTCCATGCGCCCGTCCCAGTAGCGGTAGTCCGCGAAGGCGGTATTGTAGACGCTCTGAGTATTGCGGAAGTAGGCGGTGGACGGATATCCACGGCTCATGGTCAGGCCGTCGGTGAAGGCTTGATCGGGCATATGGCAGGAGGCGCAGCTCAGGGAAACATTGCCTGACAGCCGCTTGTCGAAGAAGAGATACTTGCCCAGCGCGATCTGAGCTTCCCTGACCGTCCCCTTGGGTAAGTCTGCGAAAGGCTCCAGCACCGACTCCGGCGGCAGGGATGCGCTCACCTCAACGGGGGCGGCGGGGGACGCTTCAGCCAGAGCCGTCATTTCGTCCGTGCCCTGCACGAGCAAATAGCCAACGATGGTGTCCACTTGCTCTGGGTCCAAGGTCTCGGCGAAGGACTGCAACATCACACCGGCGGGGCAGGGGTTGCCGGTGCAGTCCGGGGCGATGAAGGCGTTGGGGTCGAGGATGGACTGGTGGATGTACTCCTCCGCGCTCACGCCTTCGATTCGGCTGGCTGCGTCTGCGCCGATAGTCGACAGGTTGGGACCGACTGTGCCGTTGGCTCCCGGAATACCCGGAACGACATGGCATCCGGCGCATCCAGCATTGTTGAAGGCGGCTACGACGCCCGGCGGCGCAGCAAACTCCTGGCTGACGGCCGCTTGCTCGGCGTCGGCTTGCTCTTCTTTGGCCGGTGTCTCGGCAGCCGGGGCGGCTTCACTGGCCTCCTCCTGCGTACCGCCGACCAGGGCGAGTATCTTGGCCTCCTTGCGGAGAGCGTCGGAGTCGGCCTGAAACTGGTTCACGCCTCCCATAACGACCGCAACCACTACGATTATTCCGAGCAGGGGTCCGCCGATCCGAAAAAGTGGATGGGTTTCCTTCATGTGCTCACTCCATGTGTGTGGGAAACGGAAAACCTAAACTCAGTAGTTCACGATTTGCTCAGTTGGAAACAGACGGCTACATCTGCACAAGCGCCATGCTCTACGATGTGCTCATGAAAGCGGCGAGCGATGGCATCAGTATCGATGCTGTTTGCCGAGACCTGGAGAATAGCGTCACGGGCAACACGATACGCGAACTGTTGAATCGCCAGTTGAGCGTTGAGCAACTACGCCAGCATGAAGACGAGATCAATGAAGCCCTGGCGGCGCGCATGCCTCGACAGTTTCAAGAGCGCAGAGTCGAAACGGCGATTGATGAGCACGATTAGCCATTCTACGGCAAGATGCTTGCGATGCAAAAGCGCACCTGTCGAGGCAGAGCGAAGCAAGGAACGACGTTGTCATCGGTCTCGACTGGATGCCCAAGACCATTTACCGACACTATCGTTCCCGTTTCGGCATCGAAACCTCGTATCGCATTTTGGGGTTCTTTGCATAAAACCCCCAAAAAGTATATTCCAGTCGTAATTACACTGGGAGAGTCTCCCGCTATCTACTCTCCCAACTAGCATATTTCAATGTGCTCCACTCGAGTACAGAATTTGAAATATACCATTTCGAGGGGACCTGCAAAAACCCCTTTATGGAGTGGTGCCAGCGCTCGATCTTTCCCTGTGTCATGGGGTGTTAGGGCGTACTACGAATGTGTCGAATCCCATAACGTTTTAGATAGGTCTGTAGGGCCTTCGCCACCTTTGGGCCTATGGGGTGGATTGAAGCAGAAGCGGCAGACGCAGGGTTGACGTCCCGCTCACGGTCAAGACAAAGGTGTCGCTGGCAGATGAAATCCCGTCGGATACGGTCACTGTGATGGTTGTCGTCCCCATCTGACCTGAGGCAGGCGTGATGGTGATTGTGTGCGTCTTTCCTTGACCAGCGAAGGAAATGGACGAGAGCGGCACGAGCGTCCGGTTGGAAGACTCGCCGGTGATGGTCAGGCTATCCACGACTGCTGCCTCTGCCCCCACTGTAAACGAGATGGGCCCTGTAGAGGCATTTATAGATATGGCTTGGTCAGCAATGTCCGAGATCGTAAGGGGGTCTTCGACAGCGGTGACGGTAATCGAGAAGGTCTGAGGCGACGCGGTGTCCACGCCTCCGTTGGCTGTGCCGCCATCATCCGTGAGGGTGACGGTGATCGTGGCGCTGCCGTTGACATCGGCGGCAGGCGTGTAGATGAGATCTCCGGCGGCAGGGTACACCTCCGGCAGCGCGAGGAAGAGCGCGTCGT
>JAUVPY010000173.1 GCA_030598425.1 Anaerolineae bacterium | reverse complement strand
GATCCGCGTTCACGACCTGACCTTCACCTATCCAAATGGAACCACGATTTTTGAGGCGTTTTCCTGGACGGTCGAGCGGGGCGAGGCGTGGGCCATCATCGGACCCAGCGGCTGCGGCAAGACGACCTTGCTCTACTTGTTGGCCGGGCTGCGCCAGCCAGGCGCCGGTCGGGTGCTGGTCGATGGGCAACCACTGGCTCGACCCCGTCCTCGCACCGGGTTAATTCTGCAAGATTACGGCCTGCGACCCTGGGCCACCGTGTGGGACAACGCTGCGCTGGGACTGCGCATCCGAGGCTTCTATGGGCCGGATGGGGTGCATACCCCATCCGATGAGAAGTTTGACGACAGACAGACGCGTGTAGATTACTGGCTCAAGCGACTGGGCATTGACCACGTGGCCCAGCAGTATCCTCATCAAATCAGCGGTGGCCAGCGCCAGCGGACGGCCATTGCCCGTACCCTGGTATTGCGCCCCGACCTGCTGTTGATGGATGAGCCCTTTGGCGCGCTGGATGCACTCACCCGTGAGGACCTGCAGAACCTGACCCTGGTACTTCGCGCTGAACAGCATCTGACGACGGCCATCGTCACCCACAACATCGAAGAGGCGGTGTTTATGGGAGAGCAAATCCTGGTGCTCGGTCGGCCACCGAACCGGGAGGCGATCGTCGTCCACAATCCTCAGGCAGGGAGCGCAGGTTATCGTCAACAGGACATCTTCTTCACCCGCTGCAACGAACTTCGAGAGTTGATGGGGGAGGACGCCCATGAAATGGCGTGACGCCGCGTTGGGTTTTGTGGCGACGTTGGTCATCTGGCAGTTGCTGTCGCTGCTTATCAACCGCCCCGTCTTCCCGCCGCCCATCAAGGTGTTGGTCATCTTCGCAGAGCAAATCAGCGGTGATCTGGGGCGCCATTTGCTGGTCAGTGCCGGCCGGGTGGTGGCCGCCATCACACTGGCCGTGTTGGTGGCAGTCCCAGCCGGACTGGGCCTGGGGCAGATCCGCGCGCTTGACCGTCTCTTTTCGCCCCTCATCTATATCGTCCACCCTATTCCCAAGATCGTGTTTCTGCCCGTCATTTTGGTACTGCTTGGCTCCGGCGATGGCAGCAAGGTGTTTCTGATCGCCCTCATCCTATTCTTTCAAATCCTGGTCGTGGTGCGAGACGAGGCGTCTGACCTGCGCCCGGAGCTTATTCTGTCGGTGCGCTCCGTCGGCGCAGGACGCCGGGCACTGTTTCGCTATGTCTACTTACCGGCCTCGATCCCGGCGGTGTTGACGGCACTGCGCATCAGCGTAGGCACGGCGGTGGCGGTTCTTTTCATCGCCGAGACCTACGCCACCACTTCGGGTCTGGGCTATTACATCATCGTCGAGAGCTGGGGCGCATTGCGCTACGGCCAGATGTACGCCGGTGTGCTGGCTATGAGCCTGCTGGGCCTGGCCCTGTATTTCGCCGTGGATGGGCTTGACCGGCGGCTCTGTCCCTGGCGGGAAGCCGGTTGACGTGAAAATGACGCGGGGCTATAATGACATTGGAGGTAAACGGCGATGGCAACCACACTTGAAGAATTGGAGAAGCGGGTAACAGTCTTAGAACGCCTCGTAGCAAGCCCGCGTGCTGAGACACTCACCTTGCCTGAAAATCCCGACGAGTGGACACGTGATGACGCGATTGCCTTCTTGCGTTCACGAGGCATTCAAGTCAGCGAACCGACGGGCGCGGAACTGGCGTTGGCCGCAGAGTGGGAAGCAATGTCCGAAGAGGACAAGCAAGCTCATCGCGATTATATGGACAGTCTGGAGCTTGATCCACCTCTATCTCAGATAATCATCGAGAATCGCCGCTAATCCATGGCTCACTATTACCTGGATAGCAGTGCCGTCGTAAAATGCTACGTCTATGAGGCCGGGAGCCAGTGGATCAGGCAACTGACTTCCAGTCTCAGCGCGATATTCTATTCAAGCGATTTGACAATAGCCGAAGTTGCCGCTGCCCTCGCTGTTCTCGGCCGAACGGGGCGTATCAACCCTCCTCAGCAACGGGAAGCTGTAGCTGAGTTCTACAAGCATACAACGACTCGGTACGTTCATCTATCAGCCACTCGAGAGATCGTGCGATATGCTGCGAACCTGACCCAACGTTATCCACTCAAGGGTTATGATGCCGTCCACCTGGCAACTGCTCTGTCCCTTGCCAGAGACATGCGTGCTAACGGCCTTTCTCTGACCTTGGTCACCGGCGATGACCAGATGATCCGTGCCGCCCAGGCCGAGAATCTTCCCGCTGCTAACCCCTTCGACTACACCCATCTGGATGAACCCGAGACGACTCTATGAGTCAGCCCAAACGCCTGGTGGTCGGTATGTCGGGCGCCAGCGGCGCCGTGTTGGGCATCCGCCTGCTGGAGGTGTTGGCGGGGACCGACGCGGTGGAGACGCACCTAGTCGTCAGCCCGGCGGCGCGCATCACCATCAGCGACGAGACCGACCGTTCGCTGAAAGAGGTCGAAGCGCTGGCCGATGAGGCTTACAACCCGCAAGACGTGGGGGCCACCATTGCCAGCGGCTCGTTCCACACCGATGGCATGGTGATCATACCGTGTAGTATCAAAACGCTCAGCGCCGTCGCCAATTGTTACGCGGGCGACCTCTTGTCCCGCGCCGCCGATGTCACTTTGAAGGAGGGACGCCCCCTGCTGCTGGTGGTGCGCGAAACGCCGCTGCATCTGGGCCACCTGCGGCTGATGGCCCAGGCGGCCGAGATGGGGGTGGTCATCTTCCCTCCGGTGCCCGCCTTCTACGCGCGCCTGTCGTCAATCGACGAAATGATTGACAATACCGTGGGTCGCGTCCTGGCCCGGTTGGGGGTCGACAACGAGTTGTATATGCGCTGGCAAGGGCTCGGAGGAAGTTAACACCGGCCTGACAGCCAATAGATCGGAGCACACTCAACATCAATGGGTTGCCCGCCTGTCCTCCATTTGGCCGATGATGGTGGGAAAGAGAAAAAGCCTCGCAGCCGCACTGGCGCGGGGCTTTGTTCGTGTTGGCCGGACTAGCCGGCCCACACCGGGTTCTCAGGCTGGGGGTCTAGGATTTGAACCTAGGCTTACGGATTCAGAGTCCGCTGTCCTGCCGCTAGACGAACCCCCAATGGCTAATACAATTTATGTGTCTTGCACTAATATGATTATAGCCGGAATATTCTCGATTGACAAATTGGAAACAGGGGGGATTCGTAGCTGCACTCTACTCGGCCTACTCGACCCAGCCATAGGTCCGCTTAACCGCCTTAAGCCAGCCTTGATAGAGCCCATCGCGAGTATCCTCTTCCATCACCGGCTCCCAGGTCTTATCAGTCTGCCAGTTGGCCTGCAAGTCTGACAAGTTGTTCCAGAAGCCGACAGCCAGGCCAGCCGCATAGGCAGCGCCCAGGGACGTAGTCTCAGCCACCTTGGGCCGCACAACCTGTACGCTCAGGATGTCGGCTTGAAACTGCATCAGCAAGTCGTTGAAGACCATCCCGCCATCCACCTTCAGGGCCTTCAACGCCACATCGAAGTCCTTCTTCATGGCCTCCAACACCTCGCGGGTTTGGTAAGCTGTGGCTTCCAGGGCAGCGCGGGCGATGTGGCCCTTATTGACGTAGCGCGTCATGCCAACGATAACACCGCGCGCATCCGAGCGCCAGTAGGGAGCAAAAAGGCCGGAGAAAGCTGGCACGAAGTAAATGCCACCGTTGTCCTCCACCGTTCTGGCCAGGTCTTCAACCTCGGGTGCGCGGCTGATCAGGCCCAGGTTATCGCGCAGCCATTGCACCAGAGCGCCGGTTACGGCAATGGAGCCCTCCAGGGCATACACAGCAGGCTCGTCACCCATTCTGTAGCCTACGGTGGTCAGCAGACCGCTCTTGGACGGGACCAGATTGGTACCGGTATTGAGTAGCATAAAGCAGCCAGTGCCATAAGTGTTCTTGGCCTCCCCTACGCCGAAACACGTCTGGCCGACCAGGGCCGCCTGTTGATCACCTAGATCGCCGCAAACGGGAATAGCATCGGCGAAAGGGCCATCCACAGCGGTTGTGCCCCACGTGGCGGGATCACTGGAAGAGACAATGCGCGGTAGCATCTGACGTGGGATACCCAGGATATCCAAGATTTCGTCGTCCCACTCGAGTGTCGCCAACTTCATCAGCATGGTCCGGCTGGCGTTGGTTACATCGGTGACGTGGGCCCCGCCATTGGGGCCGCCCGTCAGCCACCAGATCTCCCAGGTGTCAATATTGCCGAATATGGCTTCGCCTCGTTCGGCCGCCTGGCGAACGCCGTCCACGTTGTCCATGATCCATTTAATCTTGGGGCCCGAGAAATAAGTCGCCAGGGGAAGGCCAACCTTAGGACGGAAGCGGTCCTGGCCACCATCGGCCACCAATTCGTCGCATATGTCCTTGGTGCGGGTGTCTTGCCAGACAATGGCATTGAAGTAGGGCTGACCCGTGTGCTTGTTCCAAACAACGGCCGTTTCGCGCTGATCAGTGACCCCCACGGCAGCGACATCGCCGGGCTGGGCCTTTGCCTTGGCGACCGCCTCCCGGATCACCTCCTGGGTGCGCTCCCAAATCTCCAGGGGATGGTGCTCGACCCAGCCGGGCTGGGGATATATCTGTTCGTGCTCTTGCTGGGCACTGCTGATGATCTGCCCGCTGTGGTCGAAGATCATGCAGCGAGTGCTGGTCGTTCCCTGGTCTATGGCTGCGACGTATTTGGCCATTGAGTTCCCTCCTTTTCGCTCAATCATGCCCAATCTACTGCATAATGCGCTAACTTACAAATTCTGACATTCCAAGACACATTCTCATCTCGGCGCGTACAGCTCGAGCAAATCGTCCACATTTGATAACCGCGTTTGGGACAGCCGGTCTGCCCCGTGCAAACTACCATCACGAATTATACATATCCGGTCGTATTACTAATATATTGACAAAAAGGACCCAAATTACCCAACAGAACCAAAGATCATAATAAAAAAGGGTTGACATTATCCTGTTTCTACGCTATACTGGGGCGACAATTGAATAGGCGTTTCTTCCCACAACTCCGACTCCGACTTCACTACGACCGGTACCTGGACTACTAACTTGACCTGTACTTCTACTCCGACCTCGTTCTCAATCTCGGCTTGTTATTCTTGCTTCCGACCACCGGAAGACTTTCTACTGATTGAGGGAGGAAAACATGACTGGTCGCACGTCTCGACGACCGCGTCCGGCCTTTTATCCGTCTGTACGCCAAAGGCCGTTGGCGCGGTTGGTGACAAGCATCGAGCGCCGTGTAAAAAGGATGCTCTTCGGCTGTCGAATGTGCGGCAATTGTCTTTTATTTGAGACAGCTTTCACCTGCCCAATGTCCTGTCCCAATGGCACGCGCAATGGTCCGTGCAGGGGTGCTTCCCCCGACCGCTGCTTCATTGACCCTGCGTGTGACTGTGTCTGGATTGAAATATTCCAACAGCTTGAGCGACAAGGCAACCTGGAGAGGCTGCTGGAGATCAATGCGCCCCTGGACGGCCGCCGTATGGGATGCGAGACGCTCTTGACCGCCTATAGGCTCTGGCGCAGTCGGAACCGGCGGCCGCGTTTGCCTGACCTGCTGACGCACCGGGCACGTTTTAATGCAGATTGGGAAACGTTCCGTCTCGAATTGCGACAGCCTAACTGGTGGGGCGGTGACGGCCAGTATCATCCACCGGCCTACACCGAAGCGGCGTCGAGGCTCGAAGCGGTGCTACGCAGTGGCCGGTTTGCTGTCTCGGCCGAGATAGCCCCCCCGATGGAGCCCACCGGCGATCGAATCGCCTGGTTGGCCGCCCACCTCAAGGGATGCGTGGATACGGTCAGCTTCACCGACAACCCCCTGGGCGTGCCCCGCATGAGCGGTCTGGCCTGCGCGCTGCACAGCCTTGAAAATGGCCTGGAGCCTGTTCTGCAGATTCAGACCCGGCATCGAGACCGCCAGGATTTCCAGGCTGAAGTGGTGGGCGCAACTACAGTCGGCGTGCGCAACATCTTGTGCCTGGCCGACGACATCGGCCGGCTTGGCGCGGGGCCGCGTCCCCGCGCCAAGCGCCACGACATTGATGCCGTGCAGGCACTGTGGATATTACGGCGGCTGCGGGACGAAGGGGTGAATGTAGACGGCGAACCAGTTGAGCACCGACCCCAATATTTCTTGGGCGCTGCCGCTTCACCCTACGCCGCGCTGCCCCGCTACGAGGCCATCGTCACCGAGAAGAAGATCAACGCCGGCGCCCAGTTGCTTCAGACCTTGCCCATCTTCGATGGCGCTCGCTTCGTCGAATGGCTGGAAGCCCTCGACAAGCGCAATCTGCTGGG
>JAUVPY010000036.1 GCA_030598425.1 Anaerolineae bacterium | reverse complement strand
GCTTCAAGGGCCTTAACGTTTGGCCCCAGCACAAAGTAGCCGCTCTCCATCACGCCTAAAACGGCTTCGTCAATTTCGTCTTTGATGGATTGATACTGAGCTTTAAGGTCAAGAACTGGGACTGTTGTGGTCATGATTATTCACCTTTCATCTGATTGAACCGCATCCGAATTCTGCGGCCAGTGTAGGAACAATTGCATTTCCTCTACCACTAACGTCGGGACGTGACACGCATCTTCGTCCTCGGCTACTCTGACCTTCTGCTCCAGGCAGGTCAGCCGACAGATGTCAGCCAGGTCGCCATCCCCCTTGACGCGGACCGCGTCGTAACCCGACTCCAGCACCTGGGTCAACAGGCTGCGAGCTTGGGCCCGCGTGTCGCGGTAGAGTCGCAGCGATGTCTGCATATAGGCCTGTGTCAGGCGTGCCTTCTCGGCCAGCCCCTGGGGCGTGACCAGGTTGCGCCGCCGCCGTCGCTGCATCTGGCGCACCTTCACGTAGCCCCTGTTGATCAAACGCTTGAGATACCAGTTGACGCTGCCCACCGCCACTCCCAGGCGAGTGGCCAGGTCGGCCTGGGTGGTGTCGGGGTTGCGCTCCAGGTATTCCAGAATTTGCAGCTCGCGCTCTGATTGACTGTCCATAGCCTTCAAGTGATGCCGCGCTCTCAAAATTCAGCCACTGAATTTTACCATCTGTATTGTACCCCTAGATGCCTGAATCGTCACTAGGAATCTGGTCACGGGTCACGGTTGGTGCAAAACCAAAAACGCTGGCAGCAGCTCCGCGACCTGCGTGTCGGTTTGCACGAATCGCCAAGTCGAGGGCCCTGGCTAGTGCGGGAGGACACGTTTCCACATTTAAGTGGCGAGGCACGGTGGGGAGGACTTGATGATCTGGTCGGCACCAGTGTTCAGGGGTTACGAGAAGGACGAGCAGGTATGTCGTTCTACAATACTTCTCCGGCGAGCATCCCTTGGATGCGTGCCACAATCATCTGGATGGCGGCTTCGTTGAAGCCGCCGGCTGGGATGATGACATCGGCGTAGCGCTTGCTGGGCTCGACAAACTCCAGGTGCATAGGGCGGACGGTGTTGAGATATTGGCGGATGACCATTT
This sequence comes from Anaerolineae bacterium, assembly GCA_030598425.1. GTDB lineage: Bacteria > Chloroflexota > Anaerolineae > 4572-78 > NAK82 > JAUVPY01. The sequence goes on along the minus strand of JAUVPY010000036.1, from coordinate 10,339 downwards.
CCACCGTTCGATCTCGCTCCCGGGTGTCACGTTGGAGGCGCCGGATGAAACGCAGGTCGGCGTCGGTGTCAACATACAGCTTAATATCCATCATCTCGCGCAGTTCTTTGTCCACAAAGATAAGGATGCCCTCGACCAGGATAACGCGTCGGGGTTCGACGTGGCGAGTCTCGTCGCGCCGCTGGTAGGTCGCAAAATCGTAGACAGGCACTTCGATGATCTCTCCAGCCTGCAATCGAAGGAGGTGGGATACCAGCAACTCAGTCTCCAATGCGTCGGGGTGGTCAACGTTGAGCTTGCGCCGTTCCTCCAGAGGCATGTGACTCAGATCGCGATAGTAGGAATCGTGCTGAATATAGGCAATGCGATCCCTTCCAACTCGGTCCAAAATCGCATCCGAGACGGTCGTCTTGCCCGAGGCGGTGCCGCCTGCCACGCCGATGATGATCGGCCTCATGGTTATCCCCTCCTCGGCGTACAAGCCTGTACCTGTTAAGGGGCCCTCAACTTGTTGAGGCGACTTCAGAACAAGTTCGGGACCCCGCTTTGTTGTTTAAGTCACGGGCGAGCGTAGCTCGTGACACCTGCCCCCGCCAGGGGGCCTGCCAAGGTCAATACAGAGACGATCCCAACCGCGCAAGCTAAAACCAGGAAAGCACGGGCCGTACGACGATGGGCTGCACCCTGAATGAACCCGTATGCGCTGGCTGCCAGCAGCAGCCAGGTGATCAGTGCCCAGGGGACGCCTCCCAGGATCACCAGGCCCAGCCCCCACCATGAGCGGATCAATCCAATCGATAACGAGAGGCTCAATGCGACTAAGGCGATCTGCCAGGACTGCCATTCCAATGCCGGCAGCCCTATGGCGGCGGTCAAGTGCTCCACAGAGAGCCTATTCTGGATTCGAGTTAGCGTGAAGGACAGGAGGATCAGCATGGCGCTCATAGCCAGCCCGCCGTAGCCCACCAAACCTGTCAGCGTGCGAAGCGCCGTCCAAAGCGGCAGAAACGCTTCTGGCAGTGACGTTTCAGCGCCCCATTGTGACAACAACCCCGCCACGGCGAAGACCTGAAGCAGGATCGCGAAGACCAGCATCGCCAGTGCGGATAGCCTCTCCTTGCGCCGGTGGGCGAGTACCGCATACACAACCAACGCCGAAATTGCCCATCCGGTCGCCAGACCGCTTCGGATCAGCGCCGGGTTTAGCGTTCCTGACCAGACCAACCACGCAGCACCTCCCAGCGCCGTGACCAGCCCTGCAACAACCAGTCCGTCACCAAACCGGTTGAGGCCAGATTTCATCCGGTACCAGCCAACCGCGTAAAGCGCGGTGGCCAAAAGCCACTCAATCAGCGCTGCGACGCCGGGTATGACGTAAACAAAGTCCATGCCAGTCCTTGAACCTCTGCTCAACGAAAGGTGCAACGCACTTGCTTCGCGGAAGTGCGTTGCACCTGGGGCGCATCAGACGTCCGGGGTGACGAGCCCTCGAAGCTCCCGATGACGCCGCTGTTCATCGCCCAAAACGTCCACGGTCAAAACAACTTGGTTACCTATCTCGGCTGATTTGACGCTGCCTTGCACGTAGACGGGAGGCGCTATCACCAACGCGATGAGACTCAGGGCGACCACTCCCCACCCAGCCCCGACCGCGATCCACCATAGAGTGCTGTTCATCCGCAGCGTAGCATCGTAACCAAAGCTCACCAGATAATGAACCCCATCGACATTCACTGATTCGCCGCTGTGCAAGGATGCCATCTGGCTGGGCTCGGACTCGGCGCCTCGGAAGAAGGACAGGGAAAAATCGGGGCTCAGTTGCAACTCCTTGCCCCCTCCCCCGTTCGCCGTGAAGATCTGGCGGGCGCTGGATGGGTGCCCTGTATCCATTTGGTGATCTACGTGCAGCGTAACGTTTTGTAAGGGAACACCCACGAACCGCGCCTCGGGATCCCCGATCAAGGGCAGGCGTACCCGCTCCGCTGCTGGGGCACGCGGGGTGAATGGTTGGAGCAATATGCCCTCGCCGATTTCGGCATCCAGCGCCCTTACCTCTACCATCGGCCTGAGTTCTGCTAGCGTCACCCACATGCCGCGCAACAGCCGGCTACCGTGCAGCCTCAGCGCCAGGTCTTGACTCTCGCCTACCCCGGTCGATATGCGTACCACGGCTGACCCGGACGTTGGCCTTAAAGGATCGCTTCCCCTGGCTGCCGTTTCTTCCAGCACAAGGTTGGGAACAGTCAGCGCTGCGACTGGCAGGGGCGCCGGCTCGCCCGGTGACAGGCTTAGTACCTGCACCTGGCCCAGCCAACCCCCCGCGATCAAACCCAGTGAGGCCAGCCCCAGTCCCAGGTAGATGCCCGCAAGCCCCAACCAACTCCAGCGCCGGCGCCAGGCCACAAAGTTTTCTTGATCGCCTCCCGAAGTGTCGCTCCCTGGCTGAGACAGGATTTGATACCCGCCTTCCTCCAGCCGGTTGGTGAGTTGTTGACCGACCTGGTCGATCGGTTCGGGCCAATCTCGTTTGAGTTGGAACGATTTGCCCAGTGGGCCGGTCTCGCGGGGTGGCCTCTTGACGCGATGCCATATGCCGGGGCCCCAATTGGCGGTTGTCACCAAGACGTGCGCCAGCATTAAGACCAGAGGCAGACGCAGCCAGATCGAATCGAGTATATCAAAGACGCCGATTGAGTGCAGTCTTTCGGCCACAGGCCGGACGCCGATTGGGAAATTGGCCAACCATTGGCTGCGCACAATGGGATCTTCGATGTGAGGGGGCGCTTGAGGGATAACGGTGCTGAGCGCCAGGACAACGGCTATCCACACCAGCAGTATCACTGTGAGACGTGGCGAAGCCAACGTACGCCACAGCCGGTCGAGAAGGTTGGCCCGGCCAGTTGCCTGAGGTGCAGCTACATCGTTCACCGGCTCATTCCTGATCGTGAATGATAGACAGCAAATAACAGAGCCCCTATCCGTCTTCAAGCTGGCGGGGCTCGTCAGAGAGCCACCCATCGGACTTGAACCGATAACCGGCCGCTTACGAAGCGGCTGCTCTGCCGATTGAGCTAGGGTGGCATACCAGGCGGATTATACCAGCCTACACGCCACCAGGCAAGTTCTTGGCAAACCTCAAGGGTTTAAGGCGAGCCGCAGGTTCGCGCACGCTTGAGGCCTTGTCCTGAAATTCAAACGCGCTGCTCTTCGAGTACTTGGGCGTCGCGTTCCTCGGTTCTGGGCTTCGAGTCCGACTCGGCATGCTCCCGGACGGCTCGAATGAAGGCACCGAAAAGCGGGTGAGGCCGGTTGGGGCGCGACCGGAACTCAGGATGAAACTGGCTCCCCAGCATAAAGGGATGATCGCGCAACTCGGCAATCTCCACCAACCGTCCATTGGGCGACTGGCCCGAGAAAACTATGCCAGCCTCCTCCAGGTCTTTGCGGTAGAGGTTGTTGAACTCAAAACGATGCCGGTGCCGTTCAAAGGCCAACTCCTCGTCGTAGGCAGCATAGGCATTGGTGCCTTCCACCAGGCGACACGGGTAGATGCCCAATCGCATGGTGCCGCCCATGTCGGCGATATCTCGTTGATCGGGCATCAGGTCAATGACGGGGTACTTGGTGCTCCTGTCAAATTCAGTGGAGTTTGGTTCGTCGCTGTTAAATGCGTGTCGTGCTAGCTCAATGACCATCACCTGCATGCCCAGGCACAGACCCAGGTAGGGGACTTGGTTCTCGCGCGCATAACGAGCAGCCACCACCTTCCCCTCAATACCCCGATAGCCGAAGCCGCCTGGCACGACGATGCCATCCACCTGCCCTAACTGATCCAGGGCGCGGCCACGCTCCAGTTGCTCGGAGCTGACCCATTCGATGTCTACGTCGAAACCGTGTTGAACGGCCGCGTGGTACAAAGCCTCCCGCACGCTCGTGTAGGCGTCGTGCAGTTCGATGTACTTGCCCACAATGGCCACCCGCAGGGAAGGCTTGACGCTTCTCATTTGGGCCACCAGGCTTCGCCATTCAGAGAGCTCAGGCGGCTGGGACGTCAGGTTCAGCCGCTCGACCACAAACTCGCCTAGCCCAGACTCCTCCAATATCAACGGCACTTCGTAAATCGTCTGGACCGTCTCCAAAGGGATGACCGCCTGTGCCTCGACGTCACAAAATAGGGCGATCTTGTCGCGCAAGCTGTCGGCCACCGGGTAGTCGGCCCGGCAGACGATCACGTCGGGTTGGATGCCGATGCTGCGCAGTTCGCGCACGCTGTGCTGGGTGGGTTTGGTCTTAAGCTCACCGGTAGCGCCGATGTGGGGCAGCAAGGTCACGTGGATGTAAAGGGTGTTGTCGCGTCCGGCGTCTTTGCGCATCTGGCGCAGCGCCTCCAAAAATGGCAGCCCCTCGATGTCGCCCACGGTGCCCCCCACCTCGACGATGACCACCTCGGCCCCGCTCTCGCGCGCCACCTGGGTGATCAAGGCTTTGATCACGTTCGTCACGTGGGGGATGACCTGGATCGTCTTGCCCAGGTAATCGCCACGTCGCTCGCGGGCGATTACTCCTTGATACACCTGACCCGCCGTCACGTTGCTGGCCTGGGTCAAACTCTCGTCGATGAAGCGCTCGTACGCACCCAGGTCCAGGTCAGTTTCAGCGCCGTCGTCCAGCACGAAGACCTCGCCGTGCTCGTAGGGCGACATGGTGCCCGGGTCTACGTTAAGATAAGGATCCAGTTTCTGGACCGAGACCGATAGCCCCCTGCTCTTCAATATCCGACCCAACGAAGCCGCCGTCACACCCTTGCCTAACGACGAGACGACTCCACCCGTGCAAAAGATATATTTGGTCATACACTACCTCGCCTTAGCCTTTTCCTTCGGAAAGTGAGGTGGGGAGAGCCTCCGTCGCCGGCTACTCTCCCCACTTTTTCTTCTTCGTTGTTTTCCCCTGTAGGGGGCGATTGTTAAATACCACAGCACAGATAATTCCCCCTCCTGCTGGCCTGATGATAACACAGGTGCGCCTGGATGTCAACGGCAATCCTGCTTTTCCGCCCAGCCCACATTTAAGGTATAATCCGTGACAGATCAACTTCACCGGTTCGCTGATTTGCTGATTTGCAGTTTCGCTGATTTGCACATTTGCCGCGAAGGGAGAGATTTGGTGCGCAGACCATCCACCGATAGCCTGCTCCTGTTTGTGCTGCTCGTGGCGCGGGCGCGCATCGATACGCTGGCCCTGTGGGCCGCCATCCCCACCGAGATGCTCCAGGCCGACGTGGCCCGCCTGGTGGGAGGCTGGTGGCCAACGTCGAGCCTGGCGCTGCTGGCCGACCGGCAGACCACCGACCCGGTGAGCTTGCTGCTCATCAGCCTGGCCTTTGGGCTCTTCCTGGTCTACCTGCTGGTAGACGCCTTCGGGGGGCGGTTGAGCGACAGGGCCGTATTTGGGATCAAGATGGGGCTGGTGTGTGCCATCATCCTGCTCCTAGTTATTGGACAGACGGCCCTGTTTATCGGCCTGCGGCACATCAGCGGCCCGGCGGCCTATACCCACGACGGCGGTGTCATCCAGACGGAAGTCACCATTGAGCACCTGCTGTCTGGTGTCAATCCCTACGTGGCCGACTACCTGGACACACCCATGGCCCTGTGGGGCACTGAGTATCGCACTGCCCTGTATCACTATCCTTACCTGCCCTGGACCTTTCTCTTCTCCGCCCCATTCTATCTGTCGAGCCAGGCGGCGCTGGGTTGGTTCGACCAGCGCTTCGTATATCTGTTTCTCTTTGCCGTGACGTTGGCACTGGCCCAAAGCCTGGCCCGTCGTCCGGTTGACAAGCTGGGCGTGGTGATGGTGATCGGACTCAACCCTATCTTGGCCAGCGATGTTATCTTTGGGCAGAACGATTCCTTCGTGTTGTTCTGGATCGTGCTGGCCATCTGGCTGCTCCGGTTGGGGGAGACTCGTGGCAAGGGGTGGGTTGGCGCGCTTTCAGCCGCCGCGTTGGGCCTGGCCTGTGCCAGCAAGCCAACCGCCTGGTTCTTGGTGCCCTTCTGGGCCGTCTACCTGCTGCGCGACGAATGGGGGGTGGATGAGGGTAGGGTTCGCCGGATGCACGAAGGCAATCGATGGTTGGGTACCCTGGTGCGCCGCGCCTGGCCGCTGGCCGTGGTGTTTGTTCTGGTGGTGGGTCCCTGGTTTGTGTGGGACCCGGCTGCTATGCTCGACGACGTCTGGCGCTGGAGCGCTGGCACTGCCGACGCGCCGTACCAGATACGGGGCTGGGGCTTGAGCAACTTCGTCCTTGCCTTCAATCTGGTCCCGGATCGGCTGGCCTATTGGCCTTTTTGGATACCTGAGATACTGATCGTCACGCCCATACTGATTGCGCTGCTCTGGCGACAGACTCGACATAATACACTAGGGGCAGTGTTGTATCACTACGTGCTGCTGCTACTCGCCTTCTTTTACGTCTCGCGCTTTCTCAACGAGAATTATCTGGGCTACCTGTTGGCCGTGTTTGCCCTGGCCTATTTCAGCCAGGAATAGGAGCAATATCGTTACCGAGCGCAACTCATCTTGGTCCTAGTGGGACCAAGATGAGTTGCGCCTTTTGCCGGCCCTGATCTCATTGCGCGCCTTCTTCAATGTGTGGTATAATCCCCCTGCGCGATGGCATAGGAGCGTCGCTGTGGGGGTATTTATCTGTCAAAACCTACACAGCAAACCGATATTCACGTTCGTTGAAAAAAGAGGGATATGAAGCGCATCTCTCGCCAGCCTGAGGAGATCATAGATAGTCTACAGCGTATCCCTTTCATCAGGGGATTGCCGCCGGACGCAGTGTCTGCCATTGCAGCCAGGCTGCACTACGCACAGTACAAACATGGTGAGGTCGTCTTCGTCGAAGGGAGTCTTGGTGATTCCCTCTACCTGATTGAATCGGGCCAGGTCAAGATTTCCACCGGGTCGGGCCTCGACGAGAGAATCATCAGCTATCTGGGACCGGGCAACTTCTTTGGTGAGATAGCGCTTCTCCTCAATCAACGCCGGTCTGCCAGCGTGACGGTGGTTATTGACGCCGATTTCTGGGTGTTGCGCAAGGCTGACCTCGACGAATTGCTCAAAAAATATCCGACCATCGCCATTCAGCTCAGTCGTGAACTCTCACGCCGGTTGACGACGACGCTCCAACAGCCCACCCGCGAGGAGATTCACAACTTGATCGCCGTGGTTGGCCCCGAGCCGTGGCGATTGGCGGCCAGCTTGACCCATATCACCCACGAGCGGGTGGTTGTATTCGATCTGACCGAGGCCAACCTGGTGGGGCAAGTCGGCGAGAGCTTACCCGACGAAGTGGTCATTTTGGACACTGTGCCCGGTTTGTCAGAGCAGGAATTGGCGGAGAGTCTGGGCATCCTGGTGGAGGCCTACGATCGGGTGCTGCTGGCCATCTCGCCGGAGCAGCGTGACATCGGCGAGAAGGGACTGCAACTGGCCGAGGTAACCGTCCTCATCGACATCGAGCAACCTCCCTGGATGGTTGACTTGTCCTCAGGTCCCATTTGGCGTACGGCCAGCACACGGCAGGCGATCGACCGCACGGCTCGCCGTCTGGCGGAGTGTGTCGTCGGCCTGGCGCTTTCCAGCGGCGGAGCGCGTGGCATCGCTCACGTCGGCGTGTTGAGGGTGTTGGAACGGGAAGGGATCCCCATTGATGTACTGGCCGGGACCAGCATCGGCTCTCTCGTGGGCGGCCTCTACGCAGCCGGACGCTCCATCGACGAGATTGTGGCCCTTGCTTGCGATTTGCAGCATAGATTGAATTTTCGGACTGGGCTCTTGGATCTTAACCTGCCGCCCCGCAGCGGCCTGATCGGTGGACGCCGCTTTCGGAACTATTTGGAGCAAATGTTCGGAGGCATTACGTTTGAAGAGTTAAAAATCCCCTTTTACGTCGTGGCTGCCGATCTGCTGACGGGCGAGGAGATCGTTTTTGAGACGGGCTCGGTCGCCGATGCCGTTCGTGCCAGTACCTCAATCATTGGCATCGTCTCGCCGCACCAATATGACGGGCACTACTTGGTTGATGGCGGTGCGGTGAATCCCTTACCGGTCAGCGTGCTGGCCAAGAAGGGTGCCGACCTCATCATCGCCTCGCGTACTATTCCGTCAATGGAAGACGAGAGAGAAGGGGCGCAGACCAGCCGGCGTTGGAAGGGCCTGAACAATTTGTGGGGTGTGATCAGCAACTACCAGAGTATTATGGAGCGCGAAATCATCAAAACGCGCCTCAGCCCCGTTGACGTGCTCATCCACCCACGGGTTGAGGTTTACACGGCTATGGACTTCCAGCAAGCGGCCGATTTTATACGCTTGGGTGAGGAAGCGGCCGAGGGGGCCCTGGGTGAGATCAAGCAAAAGGTGTTCGCCGGACAGTATCGAGGGGATTTGATCTTTGAATGAGAAATCTCTGTCATCGGAATTGGAGGCTCTTAAGGAAGAAGTAGCGCAACAGCGCCGAGAGAGCGCCGCCGCGCTTGAGCAGCTCTCCATTCTGCAGGTACTGCAAAACCTGACCCGTACGCTCAGTTCTGAGTTGAACCTGGAACCGTTGCTTCAGATGATTCTGGCATCGGCGGTTCAGGTGATGGGCGCCTCGGCCGGCTCACTTCTGCTGCTCGACCAGCGGACGGACGAGCTCGTCTTCGAGGTCATCGAGGGAGGCGGTGGTGTGGCGCTTGAGGGAGCGCGCATGCCGGCCGACAAAGGCATCGCTGGCTGGGTGGCCACTAATCGGGAGCCTTTGATCGTTGACGACGTAAATCGCGACGACCGTCACTATCGAGACATCGCCCAGGACTATGACTTTTCCACCACCTCGATTCTGTGCGTGCCCTTGATCGCCAAGGGACAGGTCATCGGCGTGTTGCAAGTGCTCAATAAGAAACCCGGCAAGTATTTCACCCCTGAAGACCAGGAGATCCTCACCACCTTTGCGGCTCAGTCGGCAATCGCCATCGAGAACGCTCGGCTCTACCAAAGTCTGCGTGAGGAGCACGACCGTCTCATAGCCGTCGAAGAGGACGTGCGCCGCGGGCTTGCCCGTGAGCTCCACGATGGGCCAGCTCAAATGCTGGCGGCCATCATAATGAGCGCGAACTTCGTGCAGCAGGCCATCGCTCATGAATCAATCGAGCACGCAGTGGCGGAACTTGACGAGATGTTGCCGGTGGCTGAGAAGGCCCTGCGCCAGATACGGACCCTGCTCTTTGACCTGCGGCCCGTGATCCTGGAGACTCAGGGGTTGGTCCCTGCGCTGGAATCTTATGCCCGGCGACTGCGCGACGCCGAGGGTATGAACGTAGTGCTCAACGCGGAGGGGGAGTTTGGTCGTCTCTCACACAACGCCGAGGTAGCTGTCTTCTCCATCGTGCAAGAGGCTATCACTAATGCCAAGAAGCACGCCCGCGCCAGCCGCATCGATATCGATGTGGCACCCGAGGATGGCGAGCTGGTTGTCGTCATCCGTGATGATGGTGTGGGCTTCAACACAAAAGACGTGAGCGATGGCTACGACGAGCGCGGGAGTTTGGGCATGCTCAATATGCAGGAACGCGCCGAGATAGTGGGGGGCAGTCTAACTGTCTCGTCCCAAACAGGACAAGGGACGACGATCACTATGCGATTGCCCTTGGCTCCTAATCTACTCTGAGAGTGATATCTTAAAATGATTGTTACCGAACGTACCGGAGACGTCGTGACCGTATGGGCCACGGCAGACGAGCAAAATCGCAGGCACCCGCTTCGCTTTGCCACGGAGACCGCCGGGCGGCTGGTGGACTTGCGTTTTTATCGTGAGCTCATACGCAATCTGGTGATCCGCGATCTAAAAGTACGCTATAGGAACTCCATCTTTGGATTTGCCTGGTCATTGCTGAACCCGCTCTTCCTGATGATCGTGCTCAGCGTGGTTTTTACACTGGTGTTCGAGCGCGCCACGCCGGTGGAGAACTTCCCGGCCTTCCTGATCGTGGGACTGATCGCCTGGAATTTCACCAGCACCTCGCTGTCACGCGCGGTCAATTCGGTGATCGAGAACAACCAACTCGTCAACAAGGTCTTTTTCCCACGTGAGGTGATCCCCGCTTCGGTGGTGCTGGCAAACTTTGTGCATTTTGTGCTGGCAATTCCTGTCCTGGTGATTATTCTGATGATTTTAGGCGTTATGCCCACCCTCACAATTCTGCTGTTACCGCCCGTGATGCTGATTCACCTGGAGCTAGTGCTGGGAATTGCACTCTTTGTGTCGTGCGTCAACGTGTTTTACCGG
>JAUVPY010000426.1 GCA_030598425.1 Anaerolineae bacterium | reverse complement strand
TCTCCGCGTCCCACACCCGGGCCGTGTTGTCCCAACTGGCGGTAACGATGTGCCGGCCATCGGGGCTGAAGGCCGCCGAGCTGACCCAATCCTTGTGGCCTTCCAAGGAGTGCAGAAGATGGCCGGTTGGCGCATCTCCAGCAGAGCTGGGTCCCCTCGGGAAGTGCCACACCCGGGCGGTGTCGTCGTTGCCTGCGGTGAGGATGTATCGGCCGTTGGGGCTGAAGGCCACAGAGGTGACCCCGTCGGCGTGCCCTTCCAGGGTGGCGATTGGCTGGCCCGCTTGGGTATCCCCAAAGGCGTTGGTCGCAATCTGCCAGACGCGGAGAGTGCCATCATCATTGGCGGTAACGATATATCGCCCATCGGGGCTGTAGGTGGCTGCCAGGACTGAATCTGCGTGGTCCTGTTCGGAAAGCGTCGTGCGCCAGGGGGGGGCGGCGTCCACGGCCTTTCGTAGAGCGGCATCAGCTTCCGGGTCCAGAGGAAGATCATTGTCGAGGAAATACAAAACAGCCTCGCGAGCCAGAAGGAGGGCCAGGCTGCCCGAGGGGTCGTCGCGCTGGCCGGTTTCATAGAGAGCGAAGGCAGTCAGCGCCCGGGCGTTCGCCTGCCCAAGGGCCTGGCTGACGGCGGCAGCTTGCTCCCTCGCTCCTTGATATCGCCTAAGACCAATTAGTCCAAAAAGCGTCATAATCGCCGCGATGACCAAGGCGGCGATCAGTACAAAATTGGGTGGCTTTTCATGATGGCGCTTACGTTGGACCGGTTTGCTCTGGGTCGAGTCTCTTTCCAGTTGACTCAAACCCTCAACCCGCTCGGCCATTTGCTCCCCTCACTTCTGTGGATCGTGCTCAAACCAGTTCATGATTCATAGATGCGCCGTGGGAGCAATTCTTTACTTTGTGGAGATTTGGTTTTTTCGCCTGATGACGACAGTTTTCATACGAAGCACCTGTCCTTCACTTGTAATAACGCTTCAGCCAGCCGTTGGCGGTGCGTAGGTCCTCCAGTTGCCCGATTTCCTCGAAAATAGGAATTTCATCCAATCGATCTATGCCCACAGAAACTGGCAATATGGGGTCGATACGCAAATAACGTTCGCCCAGGATCTGCTTGCACTGATAGTCGGCCACCCCAACCCCACCTTCGAGCATGATGCTGAACAAATGGGGGGCCCATTGGGCCAGTCCCCAATCCGCGTCTTGCTCGGTCAGGTATTTAGAGATGATGCCTGTGCCGATCGAGAGCAGGGCCACCTCTTCCAATCGCTGGCCGCCCGTTTCCGGGTTAAGTGCCTGGGCCAGGGCGCACATACTGGGGTTGTTGACCACGACGCCGCCGTCCACGTAGCCCTGATAGATGGGGAAATAAGCCGGGGCAGCACCGGTGCGCAGCGCGACATCTACGACTCGTTCGTCGGAATCTGAGCCCGGGCCGGGAAAGTTGTGGAAGAATTTGGGTTTCCAGACGCGCAGCACACCGGGCGTTTGAGGGTTGTTGTCCAGTTGGAAGCTTGAGATGAGAACGCGTTTTGGTAGGTCCCCCAGGGTGATTTCACCAACAAGGTCCAGGATGGCCTGCTTGAGGGGCTGGATGGAGTAGTCGGCGCCGGTCAGCTTGCCCAGGTCGCGGATATCGTCCCAAGTCGAGTCGGCGAACACCTTCTCAGCCGCTTCTGTGTAGAGCTTTCCCATATCGGTTGGCGACAGCCCCCGGGCCAGTCCCAGGGCCAGGACCCCTCCCGTCGATGTCCCGGCGAATAGATCCACCTGGGATAAGAAGCCGGGGTGGACTGTTCCCAGACGCTCCAGCAATTTGGCCGTAATTACGCCACGCAGACCGCCGCCATCCAAAGACAGAATACGATACATGGTCCCTTCACCTCCCACGATTTCTCTTGTGTCCCCCCAGTCCTTCCTTGCATCCAACTCGGAAGGGTCCACGGTGTCTCTTGACTATCTTGATTTTAGCACTCTTTCCTCACACTCTCAAATAAGGCGGGAGCCCTGCCAGAATGGCAGGGCTCCATTGGTTCGCAGCCACGTAGTGTTAACATTTGGACTGACTTACCCAAATTGACATACGTCTTGCCCTTCACGCTTCCACAATATGCATAGGCCAGGAAACGGGTCTCCGCGCGGGCGGACCGGTTCCGTGCAGACGGACACAGTGGCCAGGAACAACTCGCCTCTCTGTCAAGCCGGCTTGGTGCCGAAGACCATGTCCCACAGCGGCGAGCTGACCCCGAAGCGCAGGTCGGGCGTCTTGTGATGATGTTGCATATGATAGCGTTTTGAGGAACTTCCAAACACCTCGACACATAGGGGAAATGGTGGGCCGCATAATGTGTGATGTCTCGGTATCATCTCCTCTCAATGGGCTTGCGACTGAACTGGCTTGCCTGAATTGGTTCCACGCGCTGCCCTTAACGCTCCGAAAGTATACACAGGCAAGGGCTACTGCGCAAACCCACCGGCTCCTGCAGTTACCATTCGAGTCTATCTTAAACATTTTGCTTCTACAAAGAGGTACTCGGTCTGATGCTGACGCTCGACCAGGGCGATTGCCGCATCTACCACGTCAGCCGAGACGGCTACCTGGGCTTCTGCCAGCAAAGGAGGCACCCGACGAACCGGCTGGGGTGATTCTGACCCTCACCATCCCAGTTTGCGCTTTGGCCTACCGGTTTTTCCGCCAGTCGGCCTGGATCACGGATTGCTCGTGGGTCACCTCAACCGGCACCGCCTCCGACAGTCTCGCTTTGACCGTCTCCCGGTCATCCGTGTCGACCACCTGCAAGGTCCACATGCACGGCACAGGCTTGCTGTCGACGGTGATGTCGTAGAAGCCAGGCGGCCAGTCCGAGCTTTCGCCCAAGGGGCCCCATCCCACCGGGCCAGAGGGGTACGAGATGGTGGCGTAGGTGCCACAGGTGGCTCGAACAAAGACGCCGTTGACCGGATTGCCAGCCGTGTCTCTTATGTCCCCCACGAAGCGCGTCAACCCATAGTTGGTATCGCCGTACCAACCGGTGGGCGTAAACTGGTAGGCAGGCGGCGGGGTGGGTGGCGGCGCCTCCGTGGTGGGGGTCGCCGTGGGCGCGGAGGGTGTGAGCGTAGGCGGCGCCTCAACCACCGGAACGCTTTGGGTGTCCCTGGCCGTGCCATAACCCGCCGATATCCAGGCCACCCCGTCATGTGCGTTAGGGTAGGGGATCTGCCACCAGGTGCTATTGGCATTGCGGCCGATGACGCTTGTGGTAATTCCGGCCGCCAGCCAGCCGATGCGCTCGTAGTTGGTGCCGGGACCGGTGCGCACGTTCAAGTCCACATCCAGCGTCACCGAAGCGCCAGCCGGGGCCGGGGCTCCAGTCGGGAT
>JAUVPY010000364.1 GCA_030598425.1 Anaerolineae bacterium | reverse complement strand
GCGGGAACTCGCCGAGCCGGCCGGAACCGCGCTGGCGACCAAGACGGAAACCGGCCCCACCAGCAACGAGCGGATTTGGGCGGCGCTGGCGCACGCCAGTGTGTTATTGACCTTCATCCTGGGCGTTACAACTGGCGGGCTGGCGGTCGTCGTCGGCGCATTGGTGCCGCTGATTATCTGGCTGGCCTTCCGCGATAGGTCGCGCTACGTGACCTTCCATGCTATGCAGGCCACAGTCTTCCAACTGGCCTCGGTGGTTGCCTGGATTGGGCTTCTGATCGTGGGCGTGGTCGTCCTGATACCCACCTGGATTGTGACCATCTTGCTGTTGGTGGTTCTGATCGGCTTCTTGCTGCTCCCAGTGGTATTGGTGTTGACGGTTGCTCTACCGGTCGCCCTGGTACTTATGCCCTTGGCCGTCTTGGTCTACGGATTGTACGGGGCTTTCGAGGTCTACGGCGGCCGGGACTTCCGCTACTGGCTGATCGCCGACTGGATTGAGAAGCGGGGTGTGAAATCACCACCCACGGAACTGGCCGTTCAGCCCGCCAGCCAGTAATCCAACCAGCCATCAGGTGCAACGAATTTCAAAAGACCTCGGAGGTTTTCGGAAGCCTCTGAGGTCTGTCGTTGAAGGGATCTCTAATCCTTGGCTCTTGTTCCAGCCCGGTCCCCGTGGTAGAATGAGTGTGCCTGTACCGAAGTGATGGCCCGCTGGCGCAAGTCAGGACGGGCCGCCCCTACTTCAGAGAGAATCTTTTGCCTCAGGCACTTCACACTCGCAGTGAAAGGGGACCTTTATGATTCTGCTCGATGAGTTGACGGCGTTTCTCCACGAATACATGGGCGATGCGGACGCCGCCGCAAGGATAGACCAGTTTATGGCCAACGGACTCCAGGTGCGCGGGGGAGACGAAGTCGACGTAGTTGTCACCGGCGTCAGCGCCAGCATACGTTTCTTCGAGGAAGCGGTAGCGCTGGGCGCCGATGCGCTTCTCGTCCACCATTCCATTAACATGCCTGCCAGCATCCTATTTGACCACATCTTCAGTCAGCGTCTGCGTTATCTGTGGGATCACGATCTCTCTCTCATCGGCTATCACTACCTGTTGGACAGCCATCCCGAGATTGGAAACAATGCCCAAATCATCAAGGCGCTGGGCGGCCAATTGGTCGAACCCTATCCGCCCGACGGCTGGGGATGGGTGGGCGAGATCGAAGGTGGAGTTGAGCGCGAGGCGTTGCTGGCCCGTTGCGCTGACTTGTTCTCACAGGAGGGCGTGCAGTACGCGTTTGGGCCGGACCGGGTGCGGAGGATGGTCGTCGTCAGCGGCGGAGGCGCGCCCAGGCCCAGCGAAATGGAATGGCTGATTCAGCACAAAGTTGACCTGTTTATCACCGGCGAGCCCCGCGAGTGGAACCGGGAACTGTTCCGAGAGGCAGGCATCAGCTTCGTGGCCGCCGGTCACTACTTCACCGAGCGGATTGGGGTACAGGCGTTGGGCGACGTACTTCAAAGCCGTTTTGACGTGGACGTTAAGTTCCTGGATTTGCCTAATCCGGTATAAGGGAACACTTGGTAGTGTTGACGCTTGGATTAGCGCCAGAGAGACAACATTAAACTCTTCGCCGGAGTCTCCTGGGATAAGGACAAAATGTCAACACGGCCTAAGCAGCCATCTGCTCGCCAGCACCGATGCTGTTTAAATAGGCCAGGACCTCTTTCTTGGCCTTTTTGAATTCCTTCATCAATACTTGGTTGCTGTCTCGCACGGCACTGACTGTACGCTGGGAGCAGACGCTACAACCCAGCGACGCCTTATAGCTGCTCAGGTCGCAGTTCAAACAGTTGCACAGCTTGATCATCATATACGAAAAGGCGAGCGCATCGGGATGCGTCTCCGGCAGCGCGGCAATCCGCTCCACCAGCGATTTCCAATCTTCGTCGTGCAGGTTCTTGAGTCCGCTCACGCGGGAATGAGGAAACAGGATCTCAAGACGCATACGCATAAGACTATACCTCAACTCTAGACAGAAGTGTGCTATTTTCCAGACAAAAAATGGGCCGTGTGCGGCTCGAACGCACGACACCCTGCTTAAAAGGCAGGTGCTCTACCGGCTGAGCTAACGGCCCAACGTAGCTGGTGCCCGGTCGACGGGCCACCAGCCGACGACTATTCTAGCACTGGGATTTTCCTTTGTCAATTCAAGATGTGATGGTACGACGTTCCCTATTCACCCTGTTTTTAGGTAGGATTTGCCCTTCCCCTATGGCTTTGCTATAATACCAGCCAAATTGCGGGTCGACATGGTAATGTAGCGCCGGCCGGGCGGGCGCGGGGGGAACCTCGCCGGCAAGGTCGGCGTTTTGATAAGTGCAGGGGGTGTGTGATAGGTGGTGGGTAGTGTCTTGGTCCTAAACGCGACCTTCGAACCGCTCAGCGTTGTATCGGTGCGGCGGGCAGTTGTCTTGCTGCTCAAGGAGAAGGCCGAAATCGTAGAAGCAGCCGAGGCGGAGCTACGGTCAGAGCATCTCTCCATACCGAGGCCGCTGGTCATCCGCCTGGTCGATTATGTGCGCATTCCGTATCGTGTCTCTATCCCGTTGACCCGCCGTACAGTGTTGGCCCGCGATCACTATACCTGTCAGTATTGCGGGAAGCAACCTCCTCGCAAAGAGCTGACTGTGGATCATATTCTGCCTCGCTCCAGGGGAGGATACACTACCTGGGATAACGTGGTCGCTGCCTGCCAGCGTTGCAACGGGCGCAAAGGCAGTCGCACCCCCGAAGAAGCTAGCATGAAGTTGCGATCCAATCCGGCTCAACCCCGTTACGTGGCCCTAGCCATGATCGAAAGCCACAGCGCCCGCCAGGCGTGGCGTAAGTACATCTTCTAAGGCCCTAAGGTTTTTGAATCCCTTTTTGATACTTGCAGCGAATCGAGATATACGGAAAGAACATTAAACTCAGTTCCCGGAGGCAATACAATACAATGAACGCTGCCGAGATATTTGCGCAAATGCCCGATGCGTTCCAGGCTGAAAAGGCTGGAAACCTGCGTGCCACGATTCAGTTCAACTTGTCGGGTGAAGGAGGCGGTGATTGGGCGGTGGCTATCGCTGATGGTACGTGTACCATAATTGAGGGTCAAGCAGAGAAACCAGAGTTGACCATCGGAATGGCTGCTAACGATTTCGTGGAAATGATAACTGGCGATTTGCAGCCGATGGTTGCCTTTATGCAGGGCAAAATCAGGTTGCAGGGCGATACGAGCTTGGCTCTAAGATTCCAGGAACTGTTCGCCAGATAATGACTTAAGCACTGATTGTGCCTTCATCTTATGGTCTGAAGGTCTCCACTTGACTGCCAAGGTAACAAACTGAAAGAGGCTCCCTCACTGTGAGGGAGCCTCTTTTTAATATCAATCGCTCAACGATTGGCCTGCGCGCATTGGACGCAGAGTGTTGTATGTGGCAGGATTTCCAAACGATCGGGGTCAATCGGCTGACCACAGACTTCGCAGTGGCCGTAATCCCCGTGATCCAGCCGCTCCAGCGCCACCTGGATCGATTTGATTTTGGCTTCGGCCGATTCACGTAAGGCCAAGTTCATCTCCCATTCGTAAACGGTGGAGGCACCCTGGCCCAGGCCAAAATCTCCCTTCTCTTCCAGCTTCTGATCTATGACAACCAATTCCTCTTTAGCGCGGCCCAATTCATGCTCTAGTTTTGTCCGCTCCGAGGCGCTGTCCAATACAACTTCTCTGTTGCCCGGTCGTCCTGCGTCCATCGTTTACCAACCTTTCTGACCGGGCCTGTGCGCTGTCCCGGTCACCGATGGTTGGACCGGGTCAGGCGACAGGCTCCTTCGCTAGCGTTTCCGGCGCTGATGCTGGAGCTTCTTGAGATCCATCTTCTGCTGCCGGGCTGGCTTCGAGTGCTTCTTCTGGAGAAGGCTCCGTTTCAGGTTCGGGTTGTGGTGGCGGAGCTTC
>JAUVPY010000266.1 GCA_030598425.1 Anaerolineae bacterium | reverse complement strand
GGATCGTGGGGGCTGACGCGGTTGACTGGCTCAACGACAGATACATTGGTCCAGTTCGTGCGTCGCCCCATCCTGGACCTAATTCTGGCCGCTCGTCTGCCCTATGCACTGTTGACGGCAGGTGCCGTCGCTGGGTTCTATCTGCTGGCACGGCGACTATTGGGGCACCGGACGGTGCTGCTAGGCGCACTGTTCATCGCCTTCGAACCGTTCTACCTTGCCCACTCGCGCGTGGCCCACGCCGATGCGCCGGTGACGGTCTTTATGGGGCTATCGGTGCTGGCTTTCCTGGTCTATCTGCAGGGGGCTCTCTCCCATAGCACTCGTGACGTAGCCGTGGCGGAAAGACGGGGGTCCACAAAGGAGCGGAGGTGGCTGATCCTGTCGGCGGTGATGGGCGCCCTGGCGGCTTTGACGAAGGCGCCAGGGCCGTTCATGGCCCTTTTTGTGATTATCGTGGCGCTGGGGGACTGGCTGTTAAGTAGCTGGCGTGGGCGGCGCCTCGACTGGTGGCTGGCAAGGCGTTGGCTCGTGGACCTGACACTGTGGGGGGCTGTAGCGGTTCTTCTTATTGTGGTGTTGTGGCCCGCAGTGTGGGTAAGCCCGGTTGGAACCCTCCTTCGTATGCTTGATGAAACCCTTGGCAAGGTAGAGGAGGGGCACCTGGTCTTCTTTATGGGCCGGCCCACGCTGAACCCCGGCCCGTGGTTTTATCCCTACGTCATCTCCTTCAGATTGACGCCCATCACGCTGATTGGAGCGATACTGAGTGCCGGCTTGATCGCGGTGAAATTGATAGGTCTGGTAAGGAAAGGAGGCGAAGAAAGCCGGTTACCGAGCCGTTATATCGCCGCTGCGCTGCTGTGGTTCTACGTCATCAGCTTGCTCCTTTTCGGTAACCTGAGTCCCAAGAAACAGGATCGCTACCTGCTGCCCCTATTGCCTATCTTGGACTTGCTGGCCGCATTCGCCTACGTAGAAATCGGAAAATGGGCAGACAAGCGACTCGCAATACGCAATACGCAGTACACAACCCGTATTGCGCTGCCGTTGCTGCTTCTGATCATCCACGCCTTCCCCGTCGTCACTGCCTATCCCTATTACTTGGCTTACTTCAACCCGCTGATGGGCGGGCTGCCACGCGCGGTCGAGACCACTTTGGTTGGCTGGGGAGAGGGGATGGAGGAGGCTGCGGCCTATCTCAATCAGCGTTCAGACGCGGATCAATTGTACGTGGCGGCGGTCCCGGCGCAGACTTTCCTACCGTACTTTCAGGGAACGGGTGAGAATTTCTACACCAACGACGTGGCCCTGCGGGCAGATTACGTGGTATTGTACGTGTCTCAGGTGCAGCGGCTGGCCCCCAGCCCCGAGATCGTGCGCTACTTCTCGACGATGGATCCCGAGTACACAGTGCACGTCTTGGGTAGGCCCTATGCGTGGATCTATCCTGGTCCCAAATTAATCACCACGGATGTACCGCCGGATGCTACCCTGACCAACGTTGGCTTTGGCGACCAGCTCCGCCTGGCGGGATATCAAATCTCCGATCTTCAGCTTCCAACCCCTAGTCTGGAGATTTTCCTCTACTGGCACATACTATCATCCATGGATGACGATTACGCGATAAGCGTGCGACTGGTCGCCCCGGACGGTACTTGGCTGGCACAGCACGATGGCTGGCCCGGCGGCGGTCTGCTTCCCACCAGCCAATTGCGACAGGGAGACTACGTGCAAGATATTCACACGTTGGAAGTGCCTCCCGACGTGATGGTGGATCGAGTCCAGGTGGTAGTCTACAACGCCGAAAGCGGAGAACCTCTAGGCGCGCCGCTAGATTTGCCCGTAGCAGAAGGGGGCGATGAGTGAGACTGAGATTCATCAGCTTCTTGCGTCGTAATAGTCAAGAGATTCTTCTTGTTGTTTTGATCCTGGCCATAGCTGCTCTATTGCGGTTGTTTGCGCTAGATCGCTTCCCCCCAGGGTTGTACTACGACGAAGCGGCCAACGCTGTTGACGCTCTTGACACACTGCGTAGCGGCATCTGGCCCGCCTTCTACGATACGCAGGGAGGTAAGGAGGCTCTCTGGATGTGGCTGCAGGCAGGCGTCTTCTCGTTGGCAGGGGTAGGCGTCTTGCAGATTCGCCTTCTTGCCGCCACGTTGGGGCTGCTCACAGTGGCAGCAGTCTGGTGGGCGGCTCGTGAGATCTTCTCTGCCGATGAGGATTCCGCCTCTTCGGAATTGGCTCTGCTCTCCGCGGCTGTGCTAGCAACTCTATTTGTTCACGTTCACTTTAGCCGCGACGGATATCGTCTGTTAACCCAGCCGTTGGTCGGCACCTTGGCGATGGGGGCTTTGTGGGGAGGATTGAGGAGGCGAAGCCTTGCATGGCTGGTACTGGCCGGCGCATTGCTGGGAATGATGATGTATACCTACTCAGCCGCTCGTTTTTATGTGGTGCTTTTAGCAGTCTTCTTCCCACTAGAGTTGCTGCTGGCGCGGCCACACTCTACCTCTTTGCTTCACCGCAATTTTGGTTCGCTGATGGGAATGGGCATAGCGGCGGCTTTCGTCTTTGCCCCGATGGGTCTGCACCTGGCGAGTGTACCTGAGCTCATTACCCACCGTGCGCAAGAGGTCTCTGTTTTTAACCCCACCTGGAACCAGGGTAATCCCTGGGTTGCACTGCTCGACAGCATCTGGCGCAACTTTGCCGGACTTGTCTGGCGAGGTGCGGAGAGCCATCGCTGGAACATCCCTGGCCGACCGTTGTTGGACGTGCTTACAATTCCTCTCTTATTGCTTGGGTTGGTCGTTGCAGTCCGCCGCTGGAGACGACCTGTATATCTTTTTGTCCTCTTGTGGTTGATCATCCTGTTTCTACCTGCTGTGTTTAGTTATGATCGGGTGCCGCCAATGTTTCATCGTTCGCAGGGGGCGACACCGGCCGTCGTAATGCTGGTTGCTGTAGGTGCGTGGGAGGCCTGGGAATGGATAACACATCACCTGTGGCGCGGAAAAAGTGTGGGGGGTGCTATTGTTCCCCTGGTGGCCATATTACTGGTCAGCGGTATTCTAACAGCGCGCGACTATTTTTTTCGCTGGGGGCCATCGTGGGATGCTTACTTGGCCAGTCAGCCCTATTACCTGGAATTGATCGATCATATGAATAGAGAGGCGGAGGATGCGGCTGTCTACCTTTTCCCCTACGATCTGCGAAATGGGCGGTTTGAGCATCCCGACCTACAGCTCTTCTATCAAGGATCCTCGCCTTACGTCTCCATCTCGGACCACGAGGGGAAGATGTTAGCTCAGTTGACAGAGGCGGTAGCTGGGCAGGAAGTGGTGCGTGTAGTAGACTGGAAAGTGGGGCGTAGTACCGAGGCTGACCCAAAACGTCTTATTCCTGCCTTGCTCACTATGCACGGAATGCCGTTGGGAGTGACTGCCGACACATCAGCTTACCGGATAGAGAGCTTCCGGCTGGCTGCGCGTAACATAGATTTTGGTACTATCCCGCCCTTGCAGCCGACAGAGCTGTCCCTTGGCGACGGTTTAGAGCTAGGGGGATTCTCCTTCGGAACAACAGGTCAGGCGGCGCTTTCAGTCGGTAATCCGCTGCCTGAGGGGGAATATGGGTGGGTGCTGTTGCTGTGGCGAGCAGCAGATCCAATCTCCAGCGATTATAAGGTTTCGATGCGGTTGGTTGATGAAGATAGGGTGTTGGCTCAGCAGGACAAATTCTTGTTCAATGGCTTTCACTTGGGCACAAGCGACTGGCACCCAGGTGAGGAAAACTATGATGTTTACATTCTTCCCGTGGAACGAGCTGGGCAGTACCGTCTGCAGGTGTCGGTCTACGACCCAACGACAATGAAAGAGTTATTGCCTGGCGGGTTGGTATTGCCTGAGGTGGTGGAGGTACAGTGACGTTGAGCCGCCTGCGGCGCTGGTGGAAATCGCCAGGGGCGATCCTGGCGTTTGTCCTGGTCTTAGCTGCCTTGTTGCGTTATCCCGGTCTTGCGTCGGTCCCACCTGGCCTAAGCTTTGACGAAGCCGGCAATGGCGTCGCTGCGATGGACGTGGTTAATGGCCGGTATCGGCTGTGGTGGCCTATCGGCGGGGGCAAGGAGCCGCTCATTGCTTACGCGTTACAGCCCTTGGTCTGGCTCTTTGGCCCAACTCCCCTGGCCTTGCGCCTCTACGCAGCGACGATGGGCATCATCAGCGTGGCCGGCACCTATTGGCTGGCCTGGGAGATGTTTGTCGCGGGCCGGGTTTCGGAGCGTGACAACAAAGCACCCTCTCTACTCCCATTATTCGCTGCTTTGGGGCTGGCGACATCCTTCTGGCACGTGGCTTTCAGCCGGCTTGCCTTTCGGGCGCTGGCACTGCCGGCCATCGAGGTATTGGCGCTGGCGTGGCTGTGGCGAGCGCTGCGAATCTCTGAATCTGCGGAAGGACAAACCAGATCCTGGCATCATTTTGTCGGATTGGGTGTCCTAATTGGGCTGGCGGTCTATACTTACTTGCCCGGGCGTCTTGTGCCAGCGGTGCTGATCCTCTTTTTCGCAGCCGAAGCGGGACTGGCCTGGCTGCGCGGCGTACCGCCGCTGATAATCCGTCATTTCAGAGGATTAGCTATTTCGGTCCTTGCTGCTCTGTTGGTTTTTTTACCGCTGTTCGTCTTCTTCGTTCAGAACCCGGACGCCTTCTTCGAGCGGGCCGGGGGCGTCTCCATTTTTAGTCCTGAGTGGAATCAGGGTGACTTGGGGGGCGCGTTGTTGCGGGTGGCGTTGATGACCCTGGGTACCTTTGCCGCCGTTTCCGGCGACCCGAATCCAATTGCCAATTTTCCTGGTCGCCCAATGTTGGGCTTGATCTTGGCTCTATTCTTCTGGCTGGGCGTTATCGTGTCCGTCTGGTGCGTCGTGCGTTTTG
>JAUVPY010000301.1 GCA_030598425.1 Anaerolineae bacterium | reverse complement strand
GGATGGCAAGGTTAAGGTTAAGCAGGCCGCTAGCTTGGTGGGCGAAGGCGCGCTGGGTGGTGCCTTCTGGGGCCTGTTGATCGGCATCATCTTCTGGATGCCCTGGCTGGGTCTGGCCTTGGGCGCCTTGGGTGGCGCGATCGGCGGTTCGCTGAGCGACGTTGGGATCGACGACAAATTCATCAAGGAAGTTGGGGACACGATCGAACCGGGTCACTCGGCGTTGTTCCTGCTGGTGGCCAAGGCTACCCCGGACAAGCTGGCGGATGAATTAGAGAAGTTCGATGCCAAGGTGTTACAGACCTCGCTGTCCGATGAAGACGAGGAAAAGCTGAGGTCTCTCTTTGGCGCAGAAGAGATTGAAGGGTAAAATATGAACCGATGATCTCAGGCTCAATCGGATCAAGTTGAGCTAAGGAT
This sequence comes from Anaerolineae bacterium, assembly GCA_030598425.1. Lineage (GTDB taxonomy): Bacteria > Chloroflexota > Anaerolineae > 4572-78 > NAK82 > JAUVPY01. The sequence goes on along the minus strand of JAUVPY010000301.1, from coordinate 4,108 downwards.
CGTGAATTAAGTAATTCCCCTGTTTGATGGCTTACATGTAGCCTTAGAAATGTGGAAGTTATTTAATCCTTAGTCCTAAGTGGGTGGAGGAGAATTGGTCTGATCGACCCAGGAACCGCTGCTGGTGATAGGCCTGGCGGTATTGGCCATTGGGTCAAAACTGATTCGCAGAGAAAGCAGATAGCGGCTCGACGATAGGGTCAGACCCCAGGGGTCTGTCGAAAGAGAGAAAGAGCCAATGAGCATTGAATTGGTCGTAGCTACCTTTGAAGGTGATGAGAAAAAAGCCGGCGAGGTTATGGAGCACCTGAAGAAGTTGGAGGCCGACGGGGTTCTCCATCTCAAACACGTCGCGATGGTGGCCAAGACAAAGGACGGTGATGTCGAGGTGGAAGACGTCGGCGACGTTGATTCCAGACACGGGGCCGTTTTTGGGGCCATCACGGGCGGCTTGATTGGCTTGATCGGTGGGCCGGTGGGTGTGGTCGCTGGCGCCGTGGCCGGTGCGGCCACGGGTGGTGTCACCGCTAACTTGGCCGACCACGGGGTGTCCGACGATGTCATACATCACATCAAACAAGGTCTCCAACCTGGCAGCTCGGCCATCATCACCTATGTAGATTTGGACGGGGCTGCCACCCTGATCGACGAGCTGAACAACGCGGGTGCGAGCGTCGTCAACCAACCATTGAATAGTGCGAGCCTGGATCAGTAATCGGTCTGAGGGAAAGAGTATACAGAACGAGCATACCTGCTGACTATATATAGTTACCCGGCAACACTTGCGCTGTCCGCGAGGATTATGACTCACGGACAGAAAGGAACACGGACTTTGATTTGGCTATTCGTTTTTGTCGGTGTTCTTTTCTGTCCGTGAGTCGCTAAGCGTCGAGCCAGAGAAGGGAGATTCGATTGTGGAGAAGACACTCGAAGTTACGCAGACGCAACAAGAGTACTTGAATGTGTATATGAGCAAGGTATCCCGCTCCTTTGCAGTTGTGGTCGCCTGTCTTGAGGAGCCGCTTAGAGATTATATGGCCACAGCCTATCTGATCTGTCGTGTCGCCGACAACATTGAAGATTGCGAACAGCCTGCAGCCTGGAAACAGTCACGTTTTGCCGAGCTTTCACAACTGCTGGAGGAACCGACCTTGGCGCCGGATGTCCTGGCCGGCTGGGACCGGGAGGACTGGCCGGGACTCACATCTGGCGAGCGCGAGCAAATGGGGCCTGAGAGTGGGTTAAGCCTATGGCAAATCTATGCGCTCATTCCTGATGACGTCAGATCCACGATCCGCCGTTGGGTCTCTGCTATGGCCGAAGGGATGAAGCACCTTGAGGACCCCCAACGCGCCCCGTTGTGGGTCACGCGCAGCGGCGTGCAAGTGCTAAGCGGTGAAGAGGATTATGATCGCTACTGTTACTTCGTCGCCGGGACCGTAGGGCATATGGTCACCGAGTTGGTCATCAATCACTATGGATTGGCGGATGGCACAGCCAACAGTCTGTTGTCCACCTGCGAGGCGTGTGGCCGGGGATTGCAGAAGACCAACATCGTCAAAGACTTTGCAAAAGACCTGGCTCGTGGCGTCTGTTACCTACCCGACGCGTGGATGAGAGAGGTAGAGCGGGCTCCATTATCACTGGCTGGAGCCCCCGCAGAGTGGAAGCGAAAAGTGCTGGGCAATGTGATGGACGAATTAGAAGAGTACATCGACTACGTGTTGGCGCTCCCCTACAGCGCTGCCGGTTATCGCATGGCCAGCTTGTTGTGCCTGTTGCCCGCCTACCAGACGCTTCTGCTAGCCGCACAGAGTCAAGAGGAATTGTTTACCCCTGACCATCACGTCAAGATTTCGCGCGATACCATGTCACAATGTCTTCTGGACGCTCGGTCAATGTTGGCCGACAGTGATGCCATTTTGCGGTACAGTAGGGAAATCAAAAGCGCCGTCGCCAGCCTTTTTAATGGCACTGGTTGAGCGTTTGCGGTATAATGTTTGAGGATTTTCTCTCCAATTACGCCGCAGACTGGGAGGTCTTATGCCACTAAGGCCGCGTCATCTCCGCCGCTATGGTCAAATCGCCGAAGTGTTCACCCGCCACGGCTTCGGCGCAATCGTGGCTCAATTGGGCTTGAACCGCTATCTAAATCTGCCGCAGCGTCTGATCAGCCGTGAGCCACCGCCCACTGACGACACGGCTGCCAAACACTTGCGATTGGCCCTGGAAGAGTTGGGCTCGACCTTTGTCAAGATGGGGCAGTTGCTCAGCACCCGGCCAGACCTTCTTCCGCCCGGCTTCATTGACGAGCTGAGTAAGCTGCAGGATGAGGTGCCCCCCGGCCCCTGGGATCCGATTCAGGCCTTGGTTGAGGAGGAACTTGGCGCCCCTCTCGGGGAGTTTTTTATGGCGTTCGACCCTACTCCCATCGCCGCTGCCTCGTTGGCCCAGGTCTATGCTGCCCTGCTATACGATGGCAGCGAGGTCGTCGTCAAGGTCCAGCGTCCGGGCATCGAACGGGTCGTGAACACGGATTTGGAGATCATGCGTGACCTGGCCCGCCTGGCTCAGGAGCGTACCTCGCTGGGGGAGTTTTACGATCTGGTCGATCTGGCTGACGAGTTTTCGGCCGCTTTGCGAGCGGAGCTGGACTACCGTCGCGAGGGACGCAGCGCCGACCGCTTCCGCAACAACTTTGCGGGTGAGTCAAAATTGTATGTTCCCCAGGTCTACTGGGATTTCTCGACTCGGCGTGTCCTGGTGCTGGAGCGCATCTCGGGGATCAAGATTAACGATCTCGAAGCCCTCGAGGCCGCCGGCTATGACCGACACCGAATTGCCACGACCGCAGCTCAGTTCATCATCAAGCAGGTGATGGAAGACGGCTTTTTTCACGCTGATCCTCACCCTGGAAACCTGCTGATCATGCCGGGCGAAGTCATCGGATTGATGGATTTTGGCACGGCAGGCCATCTTACCGCGGAAGACCGTGCCAGCTTGGTGCCCCTTTACGCTGCGATTATTCAAATAGATACCGTGCAGGTGGTGGATCAACTGGAGCGGATGGGCATCGCTGACCCGCGCCGTGCGGATCGGGCGGCTTTGCAGCGTGACTTGCGTCGATTGCTGCAAAAATACCAGGGCGTCTCCCTCAAAGAAATCTCCGCCAACGAGGTGCTGGGGGAGATTGAGCCTATCATCTATGAGCATCGCCTGCGTGTGCCATCCGACTATTGGCTGCTGTTCAAGACCCTGGTCATTATGGAGGGGGTTGGGAGGGGGCTGGACCCCGACTTCGACATCTACGAGTTTTCCGGACCGTACGTGAGGCGTTTTCTGCTTCGCCAACTGCTGCCGTCAGCCTGGGGTCCCTCGGTGCTGCGGGGCGCCACCGCGTGGACCGATTTGCTGTCCGGTTTCCCCCGCCAAACGTCGCGCATTCTGAACCAGGTAGAACAGGGCGACCTGCGGCTCCGCGTTCACTCACCCATGCCCAGGCAAACGGCCAGGCACTGGAACCAGATCGCAAATCGGGTGATCCTGGGGGTTGTGTTGGCCGCTTTGATTATCGCATTGGCATTGCTCATTCCCACGCTTGAGTTGGTTTGGCCCTGGAGCATTCAGACGTGGGCCATCGTGCTCGGTTTCGTCGCCATGTGTGTCGTGGGCGTGTGGCTGGGCTTGTGGATCTTGCGCTCAAACAGCAGGCCATAGCCAGATAATCTTCCTGGAAGCTTGCTGAAGCTTCCAGGAAGATGAATATAGTAAGACAGATAAGGGAAAGGATCAAGTATCAGGAGGGTCGTGATATGTCGGATGCTAGTGAATCAGTCCTCACAGTGATTGAGACTCAAGACCAAACCAGTGAAGAAAGGACAACCGAGGAGAAGCCTCAAGACGGGCGGCTGCGCACGCTGGCGCGGCTGTCCCTGGGTGCGACTTTGCTGGCTGTGGAAGCTTTGTCCACTGGATTACAGCAAGTGGAGGGTGAAGCGACCCCGACGGCGCCTGAGGAGAGGCCCATCGAATCAGTGCTGATTCCGGCCGAGGAATGGGATACAGCTCTGAGACACGATCTAGAGTCGCCGCCACGCCAGATCGCACT
>JAUVPY010000428.1 GCA_030598425.1 Anaerolineae bacterium | reverse complement strand
TGGACGTGAAATAAATTATCTCCGCATTTCCATCACGGATCGCTGCAACCTGCGGTGCGTGTATTGTATGCCAATGGACGAGTTGACGTTTGTGCCCGGCCCCGAGTTGTTGACGCCGGATGAGATCGAAAAGGTGGCCCGGGCAGGGGCCGATGCGGGCTTCCGAAAGATCCGGCTGACGGGTGGCGAACCGACGTTGCGCCGCGACGTGGTCGAAATTGTGGAGCGATTGGACAGCATCCCAGGCATTCGCGAGATGGCCATGACCACCAATGGCCTGCGTCTGCCTTGGGTCGCCGAACCGCTGGCGCGGGCCGGGCTGATGCGAGTCAACATTCATCTTGATACCCTGAATGAGTCACGGCTGACCAAGACGATGCGTTTAAACTCTCTGGATAAGGTGTGGGCGGGTATTGAAGCTGCCGAGCGGGCTGAGTTGGTGCCCATTAAGTTGAACGTCGTGGTGACGAGGGGCTACAACGAGGAGGATGTGGCAGACCTGGCGCGACTTACCCTTGAGCGCGACTGGCACGTGCGGTTCATCGAGTTGATGCCCTTGGGCGGGCCGGCTGATATCGCCTTCAACCATTACGTATCCACCCGTGAGTCGATGGACCAAATTGAGGCGGCTCTGGGACCGCTGTTCCCACTTAACGACGGGAACATTGTGGGCGAGGCACGGCTTTACCGGCTGGCCGGAGCGCTTGGCACAGTAGGCTTCATCAGCCCGGTGAGCGATCCCTATTGTGACAGTTGCAACCGCATGCGTCTCACCGCCGATGGGCGCATCCGTCTGTGTCTTCTATCAGAGGACGAGTTGAACTTTCGTGACGCATTGCGCGGCGGGGGCTCCCACGAGGATCTGGTGACGCTCTTCCAGCGTGCCATCCGGGCCAAGCCGAAGGGACATCAGCTTGAGGATGGCATCCACCCGGAGAATCGCACCATGAGCCAGATTGGGGGATAAAGCCGTTCCAATAAATCTTGGAACTTCCTAAGTGCCAGGCGTTGCGGCTCCTGAGCTATTGCCTGAGAAACTGAAACAGGGTGGGATACTCCCATCCTGTTCGTCTTTGTAGGCGGCTCAGAGTAGGTTAGAAGGCACCGTCTCCAGCAGCACCGGGACAACCTGCGTGCCCACCAGGGCGCAAACGATCAAGCAGAGGAGCAACAGCACTGCCACCAGCAAGATAATGCGCCCTCTTCGAGGTTTCTCCACGGGCTCGTCGGTCGTCGGTTGCTCTGCGAGTTCAGTCAACTCCGGTGCAGCAGGCGAGGTAACATCCGAATCAGGCGCGGGGGGCGTCGACTCGGGGGCCTCAACCTCGTCTCCCATTCCAATCGCCGACAGCCGGCTCTCAAGCAGCGAGGGTGGGACTTCCGATGCCGGCACCAAATCACCCTCCAGCACTTGCAGCCCCTCGAGAGCTGCCTGATTGTTCGGGTTTGCGTTCAAAGCCTGTTGCAGGCAGATGCGGCGTTGTCTCGGGTCTTCAACGCAGCCGCTCAGCCACACCCACGCACGGTCATTCTTGGGATCTTGTTCCAGCACCCGCTCCAGCAGAACGCGCCCTTGTTCCATATCCCCTACGTTCACGTGGGCGATGGCCTCTTCTATGAGGGCTTCCAGTTCTGGCGTGCTCACCACAGCCTCCTTAAGGATTGGTTCACAATGGGCCCAATATTCTGTCAAGTTATCACTCTAGATTATATCGCAACCCCCGTGACCTGTCAAGGGAATTGACAATTCCTCCCCACCGGGGCAAAATCTGGGTATGTGGTCCGAAGTGTATCGTCTTATAAGCGAGAAGCAGCATATCCTCATCACTACACATACTAATCCCGATCTGGACGCGCTGGGCTCCGAGCTTGCTCTGGACGAGTATCTGACGTCATTAGGTAAAGAGGTTTCGATACTAAACAGCGACTCGGTACCTCGCCCGCTTCGCTTTGTTGACCCAGATCGGCGTCTGCGCACCTTCAGCCCGCGTCGTCACCAGCCGATAATTGAGCGGGCAGAGATAATCTTTGTGCTGGACGCTTCAGGTGGCTGGGAGCGGGTAGGACGTATTGGCCAGGCTCTGGCGGACAGGGCGAAGCAGCCCCAGGGTGGGGCCACGGTGATCTGCATTGACCATCATCCTGACCCGGTTGATTTCGCCCATCTGGCCGTAGTGAGTCCCGACGCAGCCGCAACCGCGGAACTCATCTTCGACCTCATCACCAAGAGCGGGGGGGCGCTCACACCCTCTATCTCCAGGTGGCTCTACCTCGCTATCCTCACGGATACGGGCTCATTCAGGTTCCCCAAGACCAGCCTTCAGACGCACCGCATCGCCGCCTGTCTGATTGAAGCTGGCGCCGACCCGATGCAGCTATATAGGCAGGTGTACGAGCAGCATCCACTGGGAACTGTGCGTCTCAAAGGACACGTGTTGAATTCGATACAGGTTGGGGGGGGCGGCCAGTTGGCCTGGTATGCGCTCAGCCTGGACACACTCAAGGCTTATGATGTGAAGGCTGCCGAGTTGGACGGCTTTCCGGGCCTGGGTATGCAGATCGGCGGGGTGCGCGTCAGCCTGCTGTGTGTGGAAATGCCCAAGGGGCGGGTGAAGGTCAGCTTGCGCAGCGATGGCAGCCTGGCCGTCAACCAATTGGCAGCCCAATTGGACGGCGGCGGCCACCCCTCGGCGGCGGGGGCGATCGTGGATGGGGACCTGGTACGGGTTACCGCCCAATTGGTGGCAAACATTGAGGCGTTGCTTGAATCGACCCCCTAGGCATTGGCCTGGCGGGGATGACGCTGCAACTGGTGCTCCTCTTTGGCTTCCAGGTGCTCCACGGCTACGTCTATGCCGAGGTCAGTTTGATCATCACCTCCTAAGCCGCCCACCGCTCAATATGTCCAGGGTGGCAGCCTGGTTGGCAACCAGGGCCGTCTGGCGCTGGGGGAGGATTAAGATACCAGTGATGAACTCTAGCATTGTGGTAACAGCTGCCATGTAGCCAAACAACAGCAATGGTTCGTGAAATGGATCTTCATAAGTGTAGCGGCCGCTCCAGCCCCCCGGACGGTCTGGGTTTGCGCCCAAAACGTGGTCGTAGGCGAGAACGTGGGTGAAGCCCAAGGCTTCTGCCGTTTGGACATAGTCACGAATGGCAATTGGCGCAAAACTCTGTCATACCCGCTCCGATTTCTGAAGATACTAATCCATCATTGCTGAGCGGACAACCAGCGGACGATAATCCTCGTCTAGTTTGAAACGCAAGCGAGGTGGAGCGATCCGCACGCGGGTCGCTCCACCTCTGCTTAGCCGGTCAAATAGAGGCTTCAGGCGGTGTGGTTGCGCAAGAGAATGGGCAGGTACAAGCGGT
>JAUVPY010000354.1 GCA_030598425.1 Anaerolineae bacterium | reverse complement strand
GTCCGAATACACCCTCTTATCTCGTTTCCTCTTCTGCCCCCTTTCGTGTATAATCTTCTCACCGAATCTCCCTACCGATCGGGGCTGGGGCGGGTCAGGCCCGGTCGAGGTTGTCCACCCAATCGTTATAGACAAGACCTCAAGCGTTTTGAAACTCTTGGGGTCTGGCAGAAACTGGCCCGCCTGGAAATGGAGTCAATGTGCCACGCGTCTACGTATCCCTCGATCTGGAGACCACCGGCCTCGACGCGGAGCGCGACGCGATCATCGAAGTCGGCGCCGTCAAGTTCCGAGGCGAAGAGGTGCTAGGGACGTTTGAGAGCCTGGTCGATCCCGGCCGGTCCATCCCCTTCAAGATCCAACAGCTCACGAGTATCAGCAACGACGATGTAAGGAACGCCCCTCCCCTGTCCGAGGTGCTTCCGGGCCTGTCCCGTTTTGTCGGAAACCAACCCATCGTCGGGCATAACGTCAGGTTTGACCTGGGCTTTCTGCGCCGCCGGGGTCGTTTCCAGGCCCACGCCGGGATCGATACTTTCGAGCTGGCCGGCATCTTGCTGCCCCACGCGGCTCGATACAGCCTGGGCATCCTGGCCAAGACACTGGGCATCACGCTGCCGGCCACGCACCGCGCCCTGGACGACGCCCGGGCCACCCACGCGCTGTTTATCGCCCTGCTGGATCAGGCCAGCCGCCTGGGCCTGTCGGTCATCCAGTCCATCAACCGGCTGGCGGCCCAGTCCGATTGGTCGCTGCGGCCTATCTTCGCCGACCTGGAGCGGGAGCGAACCCGGACGGCTTTCACCGGCAGTTTGGGCCAGCAGCTCGCCGCCAAAGGTATGCTGACGACTGAGGATGGCGGCCAGGGTCTGCTGTGGGGAACGGAGGAGGAAGGGGAGCGGCTGCGCCCGGCCCCCACCCCACACAAACTGGACATAGACGAAATGGCAGCCATGCTGGAAGAAGGGGGGCTCTTCAACCAGCACTTTCCGGGGTTTGAGTACCGCCCGCCGCAGGTCGAAATGCTGCGTGTGGTGGCCCGGGCCTTCAATCGGAGCGATCATTTAATGGTCGAGGCTGGCACTGGCACCGGTAAATCGATCGCTTACTTGCTGCCAGCCGTCGATTGGGCGGTGAAGAACGGCCGGTGCGTGGTCATCTCGACCAACACCATCAACCTGCAAGACCAACTGCTGACCAAAGACATCCCCGACCTGCAGGGCATCCTCCCCTTTGAGTTCAAGGCGGTGGCCCTCAAGGGACGCACCAACTACGTCTGCCCACACCGCGTCCGGCAGATGGAACGTCGGTCGGATTTGTCGGAGCTGGAGATACGCGTGTTGGCCAAGACGCTGGTGTGGATGCCCAGCACTATGACGGGCGATAAGCAGGAACTCTTTTTGCCCAACGCCGCCGAGAACGCCATCTGGGGTCAGTTGTGCAGCGACGCGGAGCTGTGTCCGCCCGACCGCTGCCGCCGCGAGAATTGTTTCTTCTACCGCGCACGCCAGGCAGTGGAGAGCGCCCACCTCATCGTCGTCAACCATGCGCTGCTATTGGCCGACGTCGCCGTCGAAAATCGGGTGCTGCCTGATTATGACTATCTGATCGTTGACGAGGCCCACCACCTGGAAGATAGCGTCACCAGGCAACTCAGTTTCCAGGCCAACCAGCGCTCGCTGGAGCGTCTGCTAACCGACCTGAGCCAGCAAGCGGGGGTGCGGAGCTACACCGGCTTCTTCCGCGTGGTGAGCGCGCGATGTAGAGGGGCTATCCCCGAGGGGGCCCTGTCCGACGTGCAAGATCGAGTCGCCGCCGGTCACGAGGCGGTGGACCGGACTATGCGCGCGCTCTACGAGTTCTTCAACACGCTCACGGCCTTCCTCGACGAACACGGGCCGCGGGGGAGCAGCCAGTACGACCGTCGCCTGCGCCTCACCCCCGCTGTGCGCCGCCAGCCTGCCTGGGACCACATCGAGATCGCCTGGGACAATCTGTCGGCCGGGCTGAAGGGGGTAGGCCAAGCGCTACAGGTGCTCGGACAATTGTTGGAGAACCTGGACACGTATGACGTGCAGGACTTCGAGGATCTTTGGAACGAACTGGTCAGCTATAGAGTGCAAGTCGAGACCACTCGTGATGAACTAACGACCATCCTCGAATACGGCCCCGGCCAGGAGAGCAGCAACACCATCACCTGGGTTGAAATCGCCGCCAAGAGCGGCGAGGTCTCGCTGCACGCCGCGCCGCTTCACGTGGGTGAGTTGGTGCAGCGGCATCTGTTCAACGCCAAAGAGTCGGTCATCCTCACCTCGGCCACCCTGCGCACTGAGGACAGCTTTGACTATATGCGGGAGCGATTGGGCGCCTGGGAGTTAAGCGAGGCGGCCGTCGGCTCTCCCTTCGACTACGAAAGCTCCACGCTACTCTATCTGCCCACTGACATCCCCGAGCCCAACAACCAGGGTTATCAAGGGACGGTGGAAGGCGCTCTGCTCGCGCTGGCTCAGGCCACGCGCGGGCGGATGCTGGTCTTATTCACCTCCTACAGTCAGCTCAAAAGCACCGCCAAGGCCATCCGCGAGCGCCTGGCCGAAGAGGATATTGCCGTGTTCGAACAGGGTGGTGGTGGTTCGCGCGCCCAATTGCTGGACAACTTCAAGACCACGGAGCGATCGGTGCTGCTGGGCACGCGCAGTTTTTGGGAGGGGGTGGACGTGACCGGCGAGCAGTTGAGCTGCCTGGTCATCGCCCGGCTGCCCTTCGCCGTGCCCAATGACCCGATCATCTCTGCCCGCAGCGAAACCTACGAAGACGCGTTCAGCCAATACTCGGTGCCCGAGGCCATCCTGCGCTTTCGCCAGGGCTTTGGCCGGCTGATCCGCACTCGCACTGACCGGGGCGTCGTGGTCTGCATGGATCGACGTATTCTCAGCAAACGCTACGGCCAGGCCTTCATCGCCTCGCTGCCCCAATGCACCAACATACAAGCCCCCCTGCCTCAACTCCCGCGTGCCGCCGCCCGTTGGATAGACGAAGGAGAGGTAGGATAAGGGTATTCACGAAATCAGATCGACAAGGTGCCAGGCATTTTGCGAAGCACCCCTGGGGCGAAGCAGAAGGGGCAGCAGTGCTTCGCAAAGTGCCTGGCACCTGTGGGAACATTTGACAGGCCTGACCGGCGGGACGTATAATCTAGCGTTACATCCAACAATTACGCCCTGGGTCTTTGAAGAATGGACTTGATAGCCGAATTCCACAGGGGTTTGTCTTACCGACCGACACCGACGTGGCGCGGCAACCCCAACCTGATTCCGCAACCTCCTGGCGACCTGCTCTGACTCGTAAGCACTCATTGGATTCATCGGGACTTGCTCGGCACGTGGTTGCGCTGAGTGGTCCTCCATCCCATTTACCAGGAGGAACTTCGTCATGATTGACGTGACTAACTTAAGAAAAGGCGTCACCTTTGAACTTGAGGGTGATCTTTACAAAGTGCTCGACTACCAACACTCGAAAGTGGCCCGGGGCGGGGCCACCATCCGCGTCAGGCTGCGCGATCTGCGCAGCGGCGCGACGCTCGAAAAGACGTTTAACTCCGGTGACCGGGTGCAAGATATTCGTCTGGAGAGGCAGGAGGTCCAATACCTGTATTCCGACGGCGATCTGTATCACTTTATGGACACTGATACCTACGAACAGCCCGCACTCTCAGCCGATATCCTGGGAGACGGCCTCAACTATGTGGCCGATGGCACCACTCTCTCGCTGCTGACCCACGATGGGGAGGCTATAGACATTGAGCTGCCGATAACGGTCGAACTGGAAGTGGTAGACGCTGAACCGGGCTACGCCGGTGACACGGCTCAGGGTGCGACCAAAGGGGTCACCCTCTCCACCGGTCTCAAGCTGCAGACGCCCCTCTTCGTGCAAGTGGGCGACACGATCCGTGTTGACACTCGCGACGGGAGCTATATCACCCGGGTGTAAAGCCAGGCAAGGGCCTTCCGTCCGTAGATCTCCGAAGAGGACCTACGGAAGGAAGGCTTTCCCAAAAATGTACGAGGTTAGAGAAAAGGAAACGTAATGCGGACACCTGCCGGCAAG
>JAUVPY010000161.1 GCA_030598425.1 Anaerolineae bacterium | reverse complement strand
TCAAAGACGATGCTCTTCTGTCCCTCAAGGCGGAAAGGGTTGAGCGAGTTAAGCAGGTACACGTTCAACTCATCGCAAACTTGCCGGACCAACCGCATCGCAGCGTCAAAATCCCCTGCCACTTGCAGCGTACGCGCGCCATAGGCCAATGCCTGAGCCAGCTTGCCGGCAGCGATTTGTCCAGCCGGGATAAAAACAATAGCCGGGATCTCGGCCAGGGCGGCATAGGCCGCCAGCGATGCACTGGTGTTGCCTGTGCTGGCGCAGGCGACGGCCCGCGCCCCGAGCAGGCGCGCCTGGGTGACGCCAACAGTCATTCCCCGGTCTTTGAACGACCCGGTTGGATTTTCTCCCTCGTGCTTCAGATAGAGGGTATCCAGTCCAACCCAACTCGACAGGCGCGAATGATGATAGAGCGGCGTGTTGCCCTCAGGCCGGCTGACGATAGCATCCGCCGTGGCCGGCAGGATCAGTTCCCGGTAGCGCCATACACCGCTGTTGATGGTCGGCGCGACATGGGGTGTGGGCGCGCCTTCCAACCGTCCATCGAACAGATGACGGTTTACCTCAGGGCGCAGCGCCTCCAGGTCGTGGCTCACGTCAAGCAACCCACCACAGTCGCATACGTAGCGAACCTCGTCGGTGGAATAAACTGCGGCACAGCGAGCACATTGAAGCTGAACGGTCACGCGCCTGCTCCCGAATCCCCCGATTCCCCGATTCCCGGATCCTCTGATTCCCAGCCCTCCTGATCCTCTAACTCCTCTTCCCCGTCCATACCGAGCCGATACAGCCAGAACAAGAACGCACCAACTACCAGCAGGAGTACCAGGCCAGCCCCCACCAGGCAAACCAGGCCCCCGCCTAGGACTCCCAGGCCGCCGGATAAGAATGGCTCGGGAGTAGGCGTGGGTGTGACCGTCGGCGATGGGGTAAGAGTGGGCGTAGGCGGCACGGGCGTGAATGTCGACGTTGGTGTGACTGTGGGCGTGGGTGTTGGCGGCAGGGGAGTCGGCGTATCAGTTGGGACCGCGATCGTCGGTTCAGGGGTAGGTGATGCGGAAACCTCTGCCGAAGGCACAGGTGTCTCGGTTGGGGGCGGTGGCGTATCCGTAGGTGAGACAGGTACCGGCGTGGCCGGGACTGGGGTCGACGTCGGTGGAACTGGCGTGGGCGGCTCCGGCGTGGGGGCGGGTGCCGCAGCGCCAATGGGAATCACACCTACGTCGTCGAGCCAGAATTGCTCTTCCATCCCGAAGAATTGATCTGGCACAAAGGAGAACTCATCGCGCCGATCTTTCCACGTATCCTCGATGCGCACGAAGACAGTGATCGTAGAATTCTGAGCGGCGGCCGAGACCTGAAGTTCGGAACAGATTTTGAACTCGCAACTTTCATGGGCACGCCACAGATCCGGGCTCCACACGACGTTTGGCGATGTAGGATCGGTGCCGCCGGTGGGATCGATCCCAACCCGGCGCCCGACCGTGTTATCCAGTGCTCCGGCCGGATGGAACACCAGCCAGATGACGTTAGCCCAATAAGTGACCCCAGGTGTGGCTGGCACCTGCTGGTACAGCCCAGCCACGAAGGAGCCATTCGAAGCAAAGAAAGCGGCCGGGCACAATGGCGAGTGGCAATCTCCCCCATCAATGGTGCTGATGCTGACTTGACCAGCCTCAACGAAAGTTTGCCAGCCGTTCAGGCCCTGGCTGAAGCCGCAGTTCTGCAGCAGTTGATTGGGGTCCTCCTGGCATACGTCGCGAAAGCCGCCCTGCCCGGCGACCGGAGACGGTTGGAAAAGCAATACGCCTAATAACACCAACGCAAGGACACGGAAATGAACTTTCACCGAGGCCACAAAGCTCCTTCGTCAGGGAAATGCAAAAGGAGAGTATACTCCAGTGGATGGTGAAAGTCAAAGAAGCTTTTTGCAGATCGATCTAGCTCAAATTGACAAAACCCTTGCATTCCCCTAAGATGACAGCAAACCAGAAGACTTCACATCAGCTTGGAGCACCCTAATGTTGCAAACGATCCTGCCCCGTTCTGATTCAGTTGCCGTGGGGCAGATTATTGCGCCCCGCGCCCGGCGGCGGGCCGCTCTTGTCTTAACTCTCATCGTCCTGGGCTTGATCCTAGCTTGGCTCCCCCTTTCACTTGCCACCGCCGGATTACTGGGGACGATAGCCGCCGTCCTCATCCTCGTGAACCCAGTCTGGGGGCTTGTTGCTCTCATCCCCCTCATCCCTTTCAGCTCGCTGATCAGCATTCAGGTTGGCGGTGTCAGCCTAGGCGGGATGGAGGCGATTCTGCTGCTGATCTTGGTCGCCTGGTTACTGCGCATGACGGCCAGTCGCCAAGTTGTGATCCCCCACCCCCCCCTGCTACTCTTGTGGCTTCTATGGCTGGGCGCTATCCTGGTTTCGTGGCTGGCAGCTTTGTCATTGGGTGCCGCATTAACGGAAAGCCTGAAATGGCTGGAGATGCTGGCCCTCTACCTTTTCTTCATCGCCATTGTGCGGCGCCGCCACCTCCCCTGGCTGGTCGGCGCCATACTGCTGGCGGGGGTGGCGCAGGCCCTCCTGGGCCTCTACCAATTCCTGTTCCGTGTCGGGCCTGAGGGCTTCCTCCTTTTCGACGGACGTTTTCTGCGCGCCTACGGCACTTTCCGGCAGCCCAACCCCTACGCCGGCTATCTGGGTTTGGTTCTGCCTATCGCCTTGAGCCTTGTCCTTTGGGGGCTGTCCAGCCGCCGACCGCCACGTGCTAACAGATTTGTTACTCCTTACTACCTTCTCCCTACTTCTTTCTTCCTGATTACCTTCGGCTTGATGCTGGCTGCCTTATACGCCAGCCAGTCGCGAGGGGCGTGGATTGGATTCGCAGCGGCGGTGGTAGCCGTTAGCCTGGTGAGGGGAGGGCGGACGGCTGCCTTGTTTGGGCTGGTGGTCGCAGCGTTCGCCATCGCGGGTGCGATGGGCGCTTTTCAAGCCCTCCCCCCGGCCATCATTCAGCGCTTCGGCGACGCGTTCACAGCTCTCCGCATTCCTGACATTGCCACGACCGAGGTGACAGATGCCAACTTCGCCGCCATCGAGCGACTGGCTCATTGGAAAGCGGCCATCGACATGTGGCGCGATCATCTCTGGTTGGGCGTTGGCTTCGGCAACTACCCAGTGGTTTATCCAGTCTACGCCATTGGGCGCTGGCTCAATCCGCTGGGACACGCCCACAACTATTACCTTAATGTGGGGGCAGAGACTGGCTTGGTCGGATTTTTGGCCTACGGCCTCTTCTGGCTGGCCGCCTTCGGGCTAGGCTGGATGGCGGTACGCCGCTCAAGTGGCTTCCAGCGAGCAGTGGCCGCTGGAGCCGTGGGAGTGCTCGTGCATCTCAGTGTTCACAATCTGGTAGACAACCTCTTCGTGCAAGGGATGTACTTGCACATAGCTATCGTGTTAGGCCTATTGTGCATTATTTTTCAAGCGGGAATTGACAATTCAAGCCGCCAGGTTTAAGATAACGGGCCGCTTATGCTAAAGGCGCAACATCTCCCAGCAGGTGGCACCACTTCAAAAGGCAACGAGGTAAGACGTTTGTCCATTCCCGCCACGGTACTCACCCTCTACATCGACAACCGCAGAGAGTTGGGACGGTTTGTAAAGTTCGCCATTGTCGGGGCCTTTGGCGCCGTCATCGACTTTGCCGTATTGAATTTGATGCACAAGTATTTTGGCTGGCCGCTGCTGTGGGCCAATACCCTATCGGTAAGCATCGCAATCCTCAGCAATTTCACCTGGAACCGACTGTGGACCTACCCCGAATCACGATCGTGTCCCATTCGCCAGCAACTCCCCCAATTCGCACTAATAAACATCATCGGACTAGGTATCAATAATCTTATCGTGGTCGGGCTCTCCGCCGTCTTTACCAATTTCATCCCCGACCCGTGGGACTATAACCTGGCCAAGGCCATCGCCATTGGCGTCATCCTCTTCTGGAATTTCGGAGCGAACCGCCTTTGGACGTATCGGGGGCTTTAGCATCACCTGTTACTTGACCGATGCATATCGCCATTGACTACACGCCCGCGATTCACCAGCGGGCCGGTATCGGCCGCTATACCCGGGGGCTGGTACAGGCCCTCACCCGCCTGGACGCCGAGAACCAATACACCCTACTGGCGCTGGGGCAATCAGGTGCGCATTTCGTTCCGACCGCGCTGCCCACGAATTTCAGCATCCGCTTCGCCCCAATCTCCGACCGGTGGGCGACCGTCCTCTGGTACCGGCTAAATCTGCCTTTGCCGGTGGAACTGTTCAGCGGCCGCGCCGATCTTTTTCACGGTCCCAGCTTCACCCTACCCCCGAGCTTCGCCCCCAGCCTGTTGACGGTGCACGACCTCAGTTTTTTGCGCTATCCCCAGGGAGCACACCCGGCGTTGCTGGCGTGGCTGACCAAAGCCGTCCCACGCAGCCTACACCGCGCCCGCCACGTGCTGGCCGACTCGGTAAGCACCCGCGCCGATCTCATCGAATTGATGCAAGTTCCCCCCGATCAGATCACAGTTATCGGTGCTGGTGTGGATGAGCGCTTCAAGCCTGAGGGCGAACCGGAGACCTTGGCCCGCGTCCGTTCCCGCTACCGACTCCCCGACCGCTTTGTCTTGAGCATCAGTACCCTAGAACCACGTAAGAACTTCACCGGTCTCATCGCTGCATTTAACCTGATGGCGATTTCATCCGTGCCCGATCTCCACCTGGTGATCGCCGGCGGCAAGGGCTGGCTTTACGATGACATCTTTGCTGCCGCTGAGACGTCTCCCCTCCGAGAACGGATCCATTTCGCCGGGTACGTGGCCGATGAGGATCTGCCTGCCCTATACAGCCTGGCTGCTCTCTTCGCTTTCCCCAGCCACTACGAAGGTTTCGGCATCCCGGTATTGGAGGCTATGGCTTGCGGGACCCCTGTCGTCTGTGCCGACAATTCATCGCTGCCCGAGATCGCCGGAGACGCCGCCTTGTTGGTCGAGGCAACTGATACAGAGGCGCTGGCCGATGCGATGCATCAGCTGTCAATAGATGCCTCACTACGCGAAAAGCTGATCCGGCGAGGATATGAGCAGGCAGGGAGGTTTACGTGGGAAAAGGCGGCTAGACGACTGGTGAAGGTGTATCACAACATGGTAAGGGGCTAGGGGCTGGGGGCTGGTGAAACTGGAGCAATATCGTTCGAGAAGAAACGGCGCCATATTCCACAGCCCCCAGCCCCTAGCCCTCAGTGCCGACTTTACAAACCCGCTCCTTCAAGCTATCATACATTGTGTACTTATTCCCAAGAAGACGGAGGCCTCATGTCTACGTTCATGCTGAATGAAGAGGAAATCCGCCAGGCCATCTCAACCGCCGAGGCAGTTGACGCTATCGAAGCCGCTTTTGCCGCCCTGGCCCACGGCAAGGTCAGCCTACCCGGCGTCATTAACTTCACACTTCCACCGGTACACTCGTCAGAGGCTCCGCAAGGCGAATCACACGTAAAAGGGGCGCATATCGCCGGCGCACTCCACTTCGTGGTCAAAGTCGCCAACAGCTTCCCCGGCAACCGGGACCTGGGCATACCTGTCAGCAGCGGGTTGATGCTTGCCTTTGATGCCATAACCGGCGTCCTTGACGCTATCCTACTCGATAACGGCTATCTGACAGACCTGCGCACCGGAGCGGCGGGCGCCGTGGCAGCCCGTTATCTGGCTCCTTCGATCATCCACCAGGCGGCATTCATCGGCGCTGGTGCCCAGGCCCGATTTCAATTTCGCGCCATCGCGTCCGCACGCGACATCTCGTCGGTCAGTGTGTGGAGTAGAAACCCGGCAAACGCGGATGGCTTTGCACGCGAGATAGTGGACGACCGGGGCTGCGACGCGCAGGTAGTGAAAACGGTCGAAGAGGCGGTGCGCAACAGCAACTTGATCATCACCACGACGCCCAGCCGCCAACCGTTGGTATCGGCCGACTGGGTACAACCAGGAACCACGATCATCGCCGTCGGCAGCGACACTCCCGGCAAGCAAGAACTCGACGCCAGCTTGCTGGCGTGCGCTGATCTGGTTTTCGCCGATCGGCTGAGCCAATGCGCCGAATTTGGGGAGATTCACCACGCCTTGAGGGCGAATGCATTGACTCTTGGTGACGTCGCCGGCGAATTGGGCGATGTCGTTGTGGGCCACATCCCTGGCCGCACTGCCGACGATCAGATTATTGTGTGTGACCTGACCGGAGTCGGTGTGCAAGACGCTGCCATCGCAGGACTGGTATTGGAAAAGGCCCGTCTCAGCGGTCTGGGCTGGCAGCAAGAACAATAGCTCAAAGGAGTGCGTGTAAGGAGCGCATTTATAATGAATATCTTCGTTCCTGGACGCATCTGCCTATTTGGCGAACATTCCGACTGGGCCGGTGGCTACCGGCGCATCAATGCAAACGTCGAAAAGGGTTTCACGCTGATCACAGGAACTGATCAAGGCATTTATGCCGAGGTTGAGCCCCACCCAAACGCATTGGTGCTGACCTCATCCACAGCCGAGGGCCAAGAATA